>JAGOUF010000093.1 GCA_018061385.1 Chitinophagaceae bacterium
AATTGCTTTTACAATTCCTGTGGTTTCTATAATTCCTGTAAACATATTTTATTGATTGTACAATGTAAAAATGCTGTAATCTTGTTTTAAATTATTGGCTGTATTGAATACCAACAAATACATATTACTATTGTTTATTTTAGCCGTTGCAAATGTACTGTTGTATTGGCCTGGTAATTTGTATTTTTTAAACGACGATTTTGTACATATTCCATTAACAAGCGAAGGTGTATTGTTTCAACAAAGATCCATTCGTCCAATACACGAGTTGTTGGTACGTTTCGATTTATGGCTTTGGCACAAAAATGCCTTTGGCTTTCATTTAACAGCACTTATACTGCATGGCATTGTTACAACACAATTGTTTTATTTAACGAAAGCAATTGTTGTAAAATATTTTAATAGCAATACAGTACAAGCAACAAACACAGGGTTATTGGCTTGCTGTTTGTTTTTATTGTACCCGCAACAAGCCGAATCTTTAGCTTGGATTTTAGGACGAACACCCACTTTAGCAGCCATCTTTTTTATGGGGTTAATGCAATTGTTTGTTAACGGAAAATCAGGTTTTAAAACCAATGGTATTGCAATAATATTATTTCTGCTTACTTTATTTACTTATGAACAAAGTATTTTATTTCCTCTCGTTTTTGCATTGGTTGCCATTGTACAAAAAAATACAGTTGTAAAAAAGCAACAGTTATATTTTGCAATAAGTACAGCCCTTGCAGCAGTTTTTTATATTGTTGCCAGAAAACTAATTACTACAGAAGTTGTTGGTGCATACGAGGGAGGCAATTTTACATTTGCACATATACAAACCTTACTTGCAAATACGCTACGAATATTGTTGCGACTGATTTTAAATCCATCAACAATCAAAATATTTTATATTTCTACTGCTTGTTTTACAATTATTGTTTGTGCATTAGCTTGGAAATTTAAAACACATTTTAAAAGCAACTATTTTTGGTTGTTTGTTTTTTGTACAGCCATATTAATTGCTCCAGTTATTTCTTTAGGAGTTACCATTCGTTCTTTTGAATCTGGTCGATATTTATATTTCCCCTCAATTTTTTTGGTGATCGCATTGACCATATTTGTACAACAACAAAATGTGTTAACTGCCAAAACCATCAATGTTGCAATTATTTGTTTATTGGTGTATTGGGGTTTCGGTAAATACCAATCAGCCAATCATTTTGTAAATGCTTCTGCCTATTCAAAAAAAGTACACACACAAATTCAAGCACATTTTACACAAACACCAAACGATACTTTGCAAATAGACACATTGCAACTTACCATACATCGGTTGCCAGTTTTTAGAATGGGATTTAAAGCAGGCGTTCATTGGCTAAACCCAGCAATAGACACTTCAAAAATTAAAGTGACTTATTATTATGATGAATTTATACAGGGCGATAAATAAATAAAATGATTATTTGGCTGTTTAAAATGAACTCCTATCTTTGCCGCCATTTAATCACTTAAAGGAGGTATATCAAATGCTTATTATCGATTCAAAGGATTGCGAAAACATTGACAAGGCTCTAAAGAAATACAAGAAAAAGTTTGAAAAAAGTAAAACTTTATTGCAATTAAGAGCTCGTCAAACTTTTACAAAACCGTCTATTGTACGTAGAGGTCAAGTATTAAAAGCCATCTACAAGCAAAAGTTAGCAACAGGTCAATTAGATTAAGAGTTAAATCTTCTTACTAATATATTTAAGTAGTTTAAGTTATGTAACTTAGACTACTTTTTTTATGCATATACTCACTACATATCCTCAAATAAAACAGTTTTTAAACTATTTGCAGTTTGAGAAACGATACTCCCAGCATACCATTGTTGCGTATCAAAACGATATTGAGCAGTTTTTTGCATTTATAGTTGCACAATACGATGCTCCACGCGTTACTTCAATTACACCAATGTTTGTTAGAACTTGGTTGGCAGAATTAAAAAGCGTGGAAGATATTTCAGCAAAAAGTTTAAATAGAAAAATTTCTAGCTTAAAATCTTTTTTTAAGTATCAACTTAAAATGGGAGTTATTCAACAAACGCCAATGACCACAGTTGTTTCGCCCAAAATAGGAAAACGATTGCCCGTTTTTGTAGAAGAAAAAAACATCCATACACTACTTACACATGTTGAGTTTACAGACGATTGGAAAGGCAAAACTGAAAAATTGGTAATTGAATTATTTTACGCAACCGGCATGCGTTTAAGTGAATTAATACATTTAAAGGAATCGCAAATAGACAATGCTTATCAACAAATAAAAGTATTGGGAAAAGGCAATAAAGAACGCATCATTCCAATTTCTTCAACATTAATTACAGCCCTACAATTGTACATTTCACAAAAAAGTACTGAGCAAAAAATAGAGCCTTTGTTGTTTGTTACAGACAAAGGAAAGCCACTGCAACCTCGTACTGTGTATGGTTTTGTAAAACAATATTTAAGTTTAGTTACAACTGTTCAAAAGAAAAGTCCACACATTTTACGCCACAGTTTTGCAACACATTTAATGAACAATGGAGCCGATTTAAATGCAGTAAAAGAATTGTTGGGCCACAGCAGCTTGGCAGCCACACAAGTGTACACCCACAACACTATAGAAAAATTGAAAGACGTTTATAAAAAAGCACATCCAAAGGCTTAAATATTGGCATTACCCACTTGTGGTGGGTCGGGCTTTTCATTTCAAGTGCTGCTTTGCAGCAGCTTTCCATTGCAATCCCTAATGCAAGGCTCATTCAACCAACAATGTTTTCGTTGCTTTAAAGTATCACAGTCTAAAAATCAACTAAATCAATACAGCAAAATATTAGGATAAAATATTTATGCAATTGTTGCGTTTGTAAATAATAGAGTGTTAAAAAAAATATTGGTATAAAATACATTAATTAATCATAATGTTTCCTTATCTTGAACTTCCTAAAATAAAAAATATTAATGGCCTATGTAGCAGCATTACACAGTTCTTTTAAATTTATTTTTTCACCCGTTTAAACATGCATTGTTATGAACGTTAACATCCAAACTGTGCACTTTGATGCAGACCAAAAATTAGTGGAATTTGTAAGTACAAAAATCGAAAAATTAAAAACCTATCACGATCGAATTGTGAAAGTTGATGTGTTTTTAAAACTAGACAATATTGTACATAAGATTAAAGACAAAGTGGTTGAAATTAAAGTACACATTCCTAAACATGAGTTATTTGTAAAAGCCTCTTCTAAATCTTTTGAAGAAAGTTTTGAAAACGCAATGGATTCTATAGTTAATCAAATTAAACGAAAAAAAGAAAAACTTGCCGCTTAAAAAATTAAAAGCCCTGCATTTGCAGGGCTTTTTTGTTTACAATTCACATGGTAACAAGCTTAATTGGTGAAGGAGGAAAGAATTTATTTTTTAGTTACATAATTTTGGTGCTCAATAAGTAACATTTTTTCTTGAAAAGCAGTGCTCAAAAGGCTTTCAAAATAAAAAAATTAGAATAAAAGTACTTTTTATCTACAAAACCCCTACTTTTGCCATCCCAAAAAGTTCTTTACAATTAAGAATGATTGAATTCATTGAGTAAAATCAATGTATTTGGGAGTTCTTTTAATTAAAAATTTCAAATTAGAAATCATAATTTAAAGAACGCTATTACCAATTAAATCACATAAAATGGCAAAAGAAATCTCAGGCTATGTTAAGCTGCAGGTGAAAGGTGGTCAAGCCAACCCTGCACCTCCAGTAGGTCCAGCCCTTGGTTCTAAGGGTGTTAACATTATGGAGTTCTGTAAGCAATTCAATGCTAGAACTCAAGATAAAATAGGAAAAGTTGTTCCTGTTTTAATTACAGTTTATACCGACAAATCTTTTGATTTTGTTATTAAAACTGCTCCAGCTTCAATCCAATTAATGGAAGTTGCAAAAATTCAAAAAGGTAGTAAAGAAAGTAACCGTGCAAAAAACGGTAAAGTAAATTGGGAGCAAATCGAAGTAATTGCTTTAGATAAAATGCCTGATATGAATTGCTTTACCAAAGAAAGTGCCATGAAAATGGTTGCAGGTACTGCTCGTAGTTTGGGTATTACTGTTGATGGAAAAGCCCCATGGGAAAACTAATTTATTCACCAAAAAAATTCTAAAAAATGTCGTTGACTAAAAAAAGAAAAGTAGCCAATACTAAGGTGGATAATAACAAAGCTTATTCCCTAAAGGAAGCTGCCAACTTAGTAAAAGAAATTAACTGTACTAATTTTGATAGTTCAGTTGATTTACATATCCGTTTAGGCGTAGATCCTAAAAAAGCTGACCAACAAGTTCGTGGTACAGTTTCATTACCACACGGTACAGGTAAAACTAAACGTGTATTGGTTTTGTGTACTCCAGATAAAGAAGCAAGTGCAAAAGAAGCAGGAGCTGATTTTGTTGGTTTAGATGAATTCATCACAAAAATTGAAAGCGGTTGGACAGATATTGATGTAATCATTGCAACTCCATCTGTAATGCCTAAAATTGGTAAATTAGGTAAAGTATTAGGTCCTCGTAACTTAATGCCAAACCCTAAAACTGGTACAGTAACCAACGATGTTGCTGCTGCAGTGAATGAAGTAAAAGGCGGTAAAATTGCTTTCAAAGTTGATAAAACTGGTATTGTACATGCTTCTATTGGACGTATTTCTTTTGACTCTCAAAAGATTGCTGAAAACAGTACCGAATTAATTAACGCAATTATGAAATTAAAACCAGCTTCTGCTAAAGGTACCTACCTTAAAGCTGTAAGTATGGCCAGCTCAATGAGCCCTGGAATTTCATTAGACACAAAAGCATTATCTAACTAATCCTATGGAGTACTTTTTAAAAGTACTGTGAAATGGGTTGAATAAAATTTAGTTATGACTAAACAACAAAAAAACGAAGTGATTGAAGTTCTCAAGGAGAAATTCTCACAATACAATAACTTTTATATTACCGATACAGAGTCTTTATCTGTAGCACAAATAGGTAAATTACGTAAAGCTTGTTTTGATAAACAAGTTGAAGTAAAAGTGGCTAAAAACACTTTAATTAAAAAAGCTTTAGAAAGTTTAGACAGTGAAAAATATGCAGGTATTTTTGATAGTTTGCACAATGTAACTGCATTAATGTTCAGCGAAAATCCTAAAGAACCAGCTGTTATTATTTCAGCTTTTCGTAAAGCAAATAACAAAAGCGAAAAACCAGTTTTAAAAGCTGCATTTATTAATGGAGATATTTATACTGGCGATGATCAACTAAAAGCTCTTACTCAAATTAAAACTAAGAATGAGCTTATTGGTGAAGTTATTGGATTGTTGCAAAGCCCTGCTAAACGTGTATTGGCTGCATTGTTGCACCACCACGAAAAGCAAGCTGAAACAGCAACTGCTGAGTAATACCCTGTTCCCTAAAGTGGGAATAAAAAATGTATCAAATACCCAATGTCTCTGAGGTTAAAATGAGACAATATTAATAACCATCCGCTGGAGTTTTATAAACAATGAAAGCGGTTAAAATGTAAAAAAATGGCAGACATTAAAGCATTGGCTGAACAATTAGTAAGCTTAACAGTAAAAGACGTACAAGAATTAGCAGATGTATTAAAAGCTGATTACGGCATTGAACCAGCTGCTGCTGCAGTTGTAGTTGCTGCAGGTGGTGGCGAAGCTGCTGTTGTAGAAGAGAAAACAGCTTTTGACGTAATCTTAGTTAGCGGTGGTGCAAGCAAATTAGGCGTAGTTAAAATCGTAAAAGAATTAACTGGCTTAGGTTTGAAAGAAGCTAAAGATTTAGTTGATGGTGCTCCAAAACCAGTTAAAGAAGGCGTTTCTAAAGCTGAAGCTGAAGAAGTTGCTGCTAAATTAAAAGAAGCAGGTGCTGAAGTAGAAGTTAAATAATTTCACTTTACACTCAATAAATAGGCCCTGCAATTTGCAGGGCTTTTTTGTGCTTCAAAATCATCAAATTGCACTTTGTTGGGTCATAGAAATTTTTAAGTAGAATATTAAAACAGGCTTAAAAATTAATATAACAACAAATCCTTAACTATCTAGTCGAGAAAATAAATTAATCTTGCACTTCAATGAAAGCAAGAATCAGATTAGCTCGTTTTTTTACTTATATAGTAGCTTTTCAGCTGCTCAATTTAAGTATTTATAATGCAGAATTTGAAATACCTCAAGCATCAAAATCTCTTGCAAATACTGTAGATGAAACAGATTCTTTTATTGAGTTTATAGCCGAAAATATTTTTCACATTAAAGACATTCAAACGAAATCAGCTCACAAAAACAGCAGCAAACAAAGTCATTTACACAAATCTTTTCAAGCAAAACTTTTCTGGTGCACTTCCGATATTTATACTTTCAATGCACCCAAAATTGTGGTTCATTCTCCTATAAGTTTGTCAATCAATTATTCTTATCTTTTTTGTAAAGAAATTAATCCTCCTCCGCCTAAAAATTTATCTTAAAAGGCCATAGCAATCATGCTATATTCTTGGTTAACATATACAAGCAAATATTGCTTTAAGTGTTCAGCCACAGCTCAACTTTAGTTGTTTAAAACAATTTTTTTTACCAGTAATCTTATACATTAAACGTATAAGCATTGTTTATCAATTGTATTGAATGAAGTAGATTTTGGTAGTACAAAATTTCACCTCATCAGCAATGATAGTATTATCCAATAATATCTTAACGCCCTTTTCAAAATAAAAAATATGTACAAAAAACTTTTAAGTATTTGCACCATTGGTGTATTTATGTTTATTGCTTGCAAACCTAAAGAAGAAGAAAAAAAAGAAGAAGGCAAATACACTGTAACTAGTCCAATTGCAATGGATACAACTGTTACAAAAGAGTATATCGCTCAAATACAATCAATTCAAAATATAGAAATAAGAGCACAAGTAAAAGGTTTTTTAGAAGGAGTGAATGTAGATGAAGGCAAACATGTAAATGCCGGAGAAACACTTTTTACCATAATGTCTAAGGCCTATGAAGCAGAAGTGTTGAAGCAAAAAGCTGAAGTGAAAACTGCAGAAATTGAATTGTTGAATACAAAAAAATTAGCAGATAAAAACATTGTATCCAATGCTGAGTTGGCAATGGCTCAAGCTAAATTGGATAAAGAAAAAGCTGAATTAAGCAAGGCCGAATTGGAACTTTCTTTTACCAAAATAAAAGCCCCTTTTAATGGCATTACTGATAGAATAAAATTTAAGAAAGGAAGCCTCATTGACGAAGGTGGTTTATTAACCACTTTATCAAACAACAGTGAAGTATTTGTCTACTTCAATTTATCCGAAACAGAATATTTAGATTTTAAAAATCAAAAAAATAACGAACACCAAAAAGTGAGTTTAATACTGGCGAATGGAGATATACATAAATACAAAGGCGAAATTGAAACAATTGAAGGAGAGTTCGACAATGCTACAGGTAACATTGCTTTTAGAGCCAAATTTCCCAACCCTGATTTCTTATTGAAGCATGGCGAAACTGGAAAAATTAGTTTAACAGTTCCTCTTAAAAATGTTTTAATTATTCCTCAAAAATGTACTTACGAATTACAAGATAAAATTTTTGTTTATGTACTTGGTAACGACAATAAAATTAAATCTAGAAATATCACCATCAAACAAAAATTATCCAATATTTATATTGTTGATAAAGGATTAGAAGTAGGTGATAAAATACTACTAGATGGTTTGCAATCTGCTAAAGAAGATGAAAAAATTGAAGCTGAATTTGTTCCAGCAAAAGAAGTTATCAATCATCTTCAGTTAATTAAACAGTAGTTCACCAAAGCGTGAATGTGTAC
>JAGOUF010000094.1 GCA_018061385.1 Chitinophagaceae bacterium
CAATGGCAAAACACCAAGAAACTTTATTGTTACACCTTCAAATAAATTTGTTTTAGTGGCCAATCAAAACTCAAACAATATTGTAATTTATTCTAGAGATATTACAACTGGTTTATTAACACCAACTCGTAACGAAATAAAAGTTGGTACACCTGTTAGTTTACAAATGGTATTATGCAACTAAACATCATTAATTAAAATTATAAAAAGCAGCCATTTTAATAATTATTTGGAGATGAATAAAAAAATATACGAACTTTTATTTTTTGCCTTTCTACTATTTCAAACAAATGCCTTTGCAATACCCACGTTGAGCGATTTGGAGAATTTCTTAAAAAAATCTACCGTTACAAATATTGCTGAATTTGACAAACAATCTGAAGATTTTTTGTCAAACGTGCCTCTTGAAACAGCCATTGCTGCATCGCATAAATTATTGATAATAGCTGCTGATTTACCTCATGGAGACAAAGCTGTTCAATACATTTTAAATAGTACAGCTTTCGCATTTACAATAAAAGGAATCAAATTCGATTTTTTACTATTTTGTAACAGCCTATTAGATAATTCAGATTTTGATAGCCCCAAAATAAAGTATCCGTTATATGCAATGATGGGTTCTTATTATTACAGTATGAGTAATTATGCAGAGGCTAAATTTTATTTTGAAAAATCGCTAAAAGTTGATATTAAAGACGAAACATCTTTCATCATTAATACCTATACTTCTCTTGGATTAATTGACATAAGAAACTTAGACTATGAAAATGCTTTTAAAAATTTAACCATAGCATTGAACATAGCTCAAAACCTACAGGATACGATTTGGATTGCATTGAGCAATGGCAATATTGGCTTCCTTTACAAAAAAATGGGCAATTATGATAATGCAGTTAATTACCTAAGAAAAGATGTTGCATTAAGTATACAAAAAACACATCCTAGTGCAGCCAATGCACTTACGTCAATAGCAGAATGTTATATTTTAAACAATAAACTTGATGCAGCAAAAAAAGTTATGGATAGTGCATTAAATTTATTTAAAACAATCAATGGCAACATAAAATATCCAGCTACAATTCAATTTTACAACTTACAATCCGATTACTATCAACGAAAATCTAACTTTAAAGAAGCTTACCATTATTTACAGATTGTAACAACACTTACCGATTCTGTAAATGAACAAAACATACAAAAGTCTTTAGCATTAAATCTTGCAAAAATTAATGCCGATAAACAACAACAGAAAAAAATCTTACTGAATACTACAATTTATAATAAGAAAAAAAATGAGATTTTATTCTTTATTGTAATCCTTTCAATTTTAGTAGCCTTAGTTTTTGCTTCTTTATTATTGAAACAAAAAAATAAATTGAATCGCATTTTAAAAGAAAAAAATACACTAGTTTCTAAACAAAAAGAACAGGCTGAAAACAAACGAAATGATTTGCAACAATCAAACGAGCATAAAAGCAAATTACTATCTATTATTGCTCACGATTTAAAAACACCCATTAACAATTTACAAGGGTTGTTACAAATGTTAGAATCTGGAATAATTTCTTATGAAGAATTGGCTGAACACTTGCCAAGTGTTCAACAAAAAGTAGATACATTGTATGGAACAATTGATAATTTGTTAAACTGGACTTTTTCTCAATTAAACAACATTTCTACTCAACCAACAACAGTTCAAATTTCAAAAATTACACAAACTGTATTTAATTTTTTACAGCCAATTGCCGAAGAAAAAAAGATAGAATTGGTAAACCAAATTTCGGCTCCAACTTATGCATTTTGCGATGCCAATCAATTTGAAATTATTGTACGAAATTTAGTTAGTAATGCCATTAAGTTTTCACCAGAAAATAGCAAGGTAATTGTAGAAGCGAAGATTGAAAAAAAACATGTTCATATAAATATTATAGATTTTGGCATTGGCATTTCACCTGCTACTATGGATGTTTTATTTAGTCCCCAAAACCAAATTTCAACTTATGGAACTAAAGGAGAAAAAGGTGTTGGCTTAGGTTTAATTATTTGTAAAGAATTTGCACACAACAATGGTGGAGAAATTTTTGCATCAGCAAATAATCCAACTGGTACAATCATGCATTTAACGCTACCAACCAATACATCTATTGCATAAAATATAGTTTTAACACAAAACAAAAACGCTACTTAAAGTAGCGTTTTTCTTATCGAGTTCTTAATCAGCTTTTGGTCTATCAGCACCAACTGTAACAGATTCCCAAGTATCAAAATCAGTTTTTAAACTTTCAAGTTTAAGTCTTCCACCTTTCATAGCACCAGCACCTAACAATAAACGCATGGGTGGTTTTTCTGCTTCAACAACCATTACAATTGCCTTTGCAGCCATCACAGGATCGCCAGGTTGATTGCCACTATTCTTTCTAATAGTATTTAAATTTGCGTGTGCAGATGGAGCATAATCGTTTATTACAATTTTACTATTATTTGCAGATCTTCCAGCCCAATCTGTTCTAAAACCACTTGGACAAATTACAGTTACTTTAATGCCTAAATGTGCAACTTCTTTTGCCAAAGATTCAGACAAACCATCTACTGCAAACTTGGTAGCATTGTAAAATCCTACACCAGGAAAAGAAACCAATCCTCCAATAGATGCAATGTTTATAATATGCCCACTTTTTTGGTTACGCAAAATTGGTAACACGGCATTCGTCATGTTGGCCAATCCAAAGAAATTAATTTCAAACATTCTTCTCACCTCTTCTTCTTCACTCTCTTCAATAGCACCAAAATAACCAATTCCTGCATTGTTTACCAACACATCTATTGTTCCAAAACTTTGTATTGCTTTTTCAACAGCTTCTTTAATTTCAGCTACATTTGTAACATCTAATTTTACTGCAATAGAAGTGTTGGGATAAGCCGAAATTATATCTTGTACATCATTTGTATTTCTTGCGGTAACTACTGCTTTATAACCAGCTTGCAGTACTTCTTTAGCCAATTGCTTTCCAAAACCAGTTGAACATCCTGTTATAAACCAAACTTTACTCATATCGTATTTTTAGAATGGCAAAGTTGCTGTAATTTTTTCAAATTAGTACAATTGATTGTTGTTATTAATTTTTTTATCCTAGTTCATAAAATTCATAAATATGCCAACAAGCCAATTGTTTAACTTTGCTGCTTAATTAACCCAGAAATATGAAACTAGAAGAATCATTAATGCAGAGAAGCAATCATCAATGTGAATTGTGTCAATCAACTCAATCACTTCAAGTATATGAAGTATTGCCAACCGACAGTTCAAATAAAGACAACCATATTATTGCTTGTTCAACATGCGTTGCACAAATTGACAAAAAAGAAGAACCCAATAGTGCACATTGGAGTAGCTGTTTACCTACTTGTATGTGGAGTGAAATACCAGCAATACAAGTAACTGCATGGCGTATGCTGAATAGATTTAGAAACGAAAGTTGGGCTGCCGAAAACTTAGATATGTTGTATTTAGATGATGCAAATTTAGAATGGGCAAAAGCAACCGGAGATCATGAAAACGATGGTACTGTTGATTTACACAAAGATTGCAATGGACAAATATTGCAAGTTGGAGATACAGTTGTATTGATAAAATCTCTTGACGTAAAAGGTAGTACCTTAAATGCAAAAATGGGAACTGTAGTAAAAAACATTAGAATTGTTGAAAACAATACAGAACAAATAGAAGGTAAAATTGAAGGACAAACAATTGTAATTCTTACCAAATATGTTCGAAAACAAGCATAACATTTTTATTGATAAGTATATACAATAAAAAAAGCAACTTATTTTGTTTAAACACTAGAAACAAAATAAGTTGCTTTTTCTTTTAACCAGAATATGTATTAAGGCAATACGTAAGCATTCACATCATTCGCCGATATACTTTTATCAGATAAAATAATTAGTCTTTCAACCACATTTCTTAACTCTCTAATGTTACCGGTCCAATTGTGTTGTTGCAAAGCTTCTATTGCTTTTTTCTCAATTGTTTTTTTTGCTTGACCATATTCTGCTGCGATATCTTCTAAAAATTTATCTACCAATAATGGAATGTCATCTTTTCTATCGTTTAAAGAAGGAACATGAATTAAAATAACTCCCAAACGATGGTATAAATCCAATCTAAAGTTTTTTTGTTCTACTTCCTCCAATAAATTTTTATTGGTTGCAGCAATCACTCTTACGTCAACCGATATTTCTTTATCGCCTCCTACCCTAGTTATTTTACCTTCTTGTAAAGCTCTTAAAACTTTTGCTTGAGCAGATAAACTCATATCACCAATTTCATCTAAAAATAAAGTTCCGCCGTTGGCTTGTTCAAACTTACCAATACGTTGTTTTATTGCACTTGTAAAAGAACCTTTTTCATGCCCAAACAATTCACTTTCTATTAGTTCAGATGGAATAGCAGCACAGTTTACTTCAACCAATTGTTGTGTGTTTCTATTGCTTTTTTCATGCAACCATTTTGCTACCAATTCTTTCCCGCTTCCATTTTCTCCTGTAATTAATACACGAGCATCGGTGGCTGCAACTTTATCAATGGTGTCGTTAATTTTTTGAATTGGTTCACTGTTGCCGATTATTTCTTGCACTTTACTCACCTTACGGCGTAAGGTTTTGGTTTCTTTTACCAATACATTTTTATCTGTTGCATTGCGTATGGTAATTAACAATCTGTTTAAATCTGGCGGCTTCGAAATATAATCAAAAGCTCCTTTTTTCACAGCATCAACTGCTGTTTCAATATTGCCATGTCCACTTATTACAATAATTGGCACTTCGGCATTTATTTCAGTTGCTTTATTCAAAAATTCAAGCCCATCCAATTTGGGCATTTTAATATCGCAAAGCACAACATCGTAAGTAGTTTCACTAAATTTTTTTAACCCTTCTTCTCCATCTGCAGCTTCATCAACCTTATATCCTTCATTACCCAAAATATCTTTCAATACATTTCTTATTGATTTTTCATCGTCAATTACTAAAATATTTGCCATAAAATTATTTAAAATTTACTCTGCAATATACAGTTTGTACTAGTCTAATTGAATAGAACAACCTGTAAAATAATTTCTAGTTGGTGCTGGATTGTAAAATCTTCTTCCAGCTGCATTAATATCGTTGCCTAAACTATACTGTTCATTCAAAATATTATCTGCTCCTATAAAAAATTGAGTTGCCATTTTTTTAGTGTTGAATGGTACACTGATTTTTAATTGTAAAAGCTTATAATCATTGGCAAAAGCATCATTCGCATCGGTTAAAGGAATTGTTGAAGTATAATTGTATTGTACATTTAAAGCAATATTATTTACCATAGAAATGGCTATTGAAAATGCATGAATTTGCTTGGGAACTCCAGTAACTGAATTGCCAGAAAAGTTGGTATTGCCAACTGTATAATTAATGAACTTATAGGGTTGAAAACTATTGCTATTGTTGAATTGTATTGAACGAACAAAGCCTGTATTTTTTTGTAACAATTGATATTGAATAGTGGTTTCAATTCCCATTTGTTCGGCTTCTCCTGCATTTACAAAATACTCGGTACCTGAAACATTGTTTCTTCTAACAATAGCATTGTTTAATTTAATTGTGTAAGCTGCAATATCAAATTGCAATCTATTGTTTAAATAATTGCCTTTAATTCCGAATTCAAAATTCCAACCAAATTCAGCTTTTAAATTGTTATAAAAACTTCCGTCAGAAGGTTTTATTTCTGCCAATGTAGGTGCAGAAAATCCTTTGGCAACAAGGGCATACAAAGAAGTATGCTCATTTAATTTTATAGACATTGCAACTCTTGGCGTTGCAATAATTTTTGATGTGTATGATTGAGCTTTACCAAAGTTTACATCACTCAGTCTATTAAATGCATACCATTGTTCATTTATACTTACGCCCATTTGTAAGTTCAATTTTTTATACTGCAATTGAAGTTGAGAAAAAACAAACCATTGGTTGGCTTTTACTAAATCATTAAATTGTAAAGTATCTACAAAACCATTTCTATTTCCATAGTTTTCAATTGCACTTTTGTTCACTAAATATTCAAAGCCACTGACCCATTTTATTTGCCAATCTTTCAACTGTTTTTTAAAAATAAATTTAGAAGCAATACTTGCGTTATGTTCATTGCGTTTTTCATAATTTGTTATAAAAGGATTTTGAAATTGTGTTGAACTATAACTGAACACTGTATTAATTTCTAACTGATTGTTTACAATATAAGAATGACTAATTCCAGCTAAAAATGTATTGTTGTACACTGCAGTTTGTTGTTGTAACGCACTAGGTAAAGTTGCAGTTGCTTGCCTTGCCAATGTTGGATTTTGCAACATTTGTTCGTAAGTAATTCCACCTGGAGTTTGATAAAATAAACTTGTATAAAAACTAGAAAATTCTATTGTATTTTTTGCATATTTAACACTTAGGTTGTAAGCCAAAGTATTTTTATTTAATGCAGACTGTTGTCTATAACCATTGCTTTGTGTATGTGCTTGCAAAAATTGCATAGCTACATTTTTATGCTGCATTTTAAGTTGCACACGATTGGCAAATAAACCATAAGAACCACCAGTTATTGATGCATCAATTGAATGTTTTTTTTGATTGCTAAATGGAATTGTAGATTGCAACAATACCAAGCCTCCAGAACCTGCACCATAGATGCTTGCAACAGGTCCTTTTACCAATTCAACATTTTGTATTTGTTGTAGTTCAAGCAAATTAAAATAAGTATTACCTGTTGCATCACTCAATGGTAAATTGTTCCAATATACTTTTATATTTCTTACACCAAATGGACTTCGTAGTAAGCTACCTCGAATGCTCAATCTATAACTTCCCGGACTTCTTTCTTCCAAACGAACACCACTAATAGCATTAAATGCAGGCAGCAAAGAATGAGTTGAAAATTGGCTTAGCTTATTTTGTTTTAGAATTGCAATTGCAGCTGGTACTTCTTTCCATTGTACATTACTATACATGGCTTGCACAACAACTGTATCCAATAGTTTATTAAAAACAGTATCGTTGTTGTTTTGAGCAACAAGAATATTGTTTGCGATTAAAGTGAATATGAGTAAATAAAATTTCATTGTTCCAAATGTACAAATACATGAATTGGTGGATGAACAATTAGACAAAAATTATTTAAGCAATTAATGTTTTTTTAGCTTAATTACTCGAAGCATTTGTATAATTACTGCAATAAAAATGAGGGCAAATCCTACATAAAAAGTATTGCTTAAATCTTTGTTTTCGTGGTATACAAAAAATGCCAAAATTATACCATACACAGGTTCTAAATTAAGGGTTAGATTTTGCGTAAATGCAGATATTTTTTTTAAAGCTTGTAATGAAAAATCCATTGCCAAAATAGTACAAATCCAGCTTAATATAAACAACCAAAACCAGTCGTGTAAAGTTGGAATTAAATAATTGGTAGGAAAAAAATACAAGTACAATGGCATCATTAAAGTAAGTACTAAAAAGCCTCCACCAAGTTCGTACAACATAATAGTTTTAGGTTCAATATTGGTAACAGCTTTTTTGTTTAATATAGAAAAAACA
>JAGOUF010000095.1 GCA_018061385.1 Chitinophagaceae bacterium
CATAGGGGTTTTTGTTATTCATATATACAAATTAATCCACAGTTTCATTTCTAAACACCACAACCCCATCAAAAACGTCTACTAAAACAAGTTTTGTTTTATCAAAATTTATATTGAAATGAAAACAAAGTATAAATAGGTAACATATAAAATGTATCTAAAGAGTTTTGAATTGTGCTGAAAACATTCTGCTGAAAAGCATTATTATTAAACAAATTTTTTACAACAACGCCAATATCTACCTTCTTAGTAAGTTTATATTTAATTGTTATATCGCTAAAAAATAATTTTTTTTCAGTTTTATACTGTGGCTTATTTACAAAAAAATCATTGTCAAAATCAAGTAATATTTTTTTTAGTAGCTTAACATTTATTGAAACCTTAGAAACAATATCGGTTACAACAAACTTATTTGTTGTTAAGTTTTCGATATAGCTATGTTGTCTTTGGTAACGATAATTAATTGATGTACTAATGTTAATCCCTTTATTCCAGTTAGTGTTTAACTTGGTTTCAATTAGAGCTGTAGTACCCTTATTGAAGGTTAATAAGTTATTTGTATTAAAATATTGTTTACTAGTAGTATAATTAACCATTACAGTAATCGAACTTTTTACTGGATGTATTTTTTTTTCGAACCTTGATGCAATAGTTATAAACTGATTTTTTTTATTAAAAGGGAACAATTCGTTATAAGTCAGCAAACCTCTACCTGTAAAATTACTAATGTAATTAGGTGGTGTATTACTCATAAAAATAAATGTATTAAAAAAAACGCCACTGTTTAATACATCAAAAAACAAATAACCTAAGTTAGCTGTAAAGCCAACATTAGAACTAAATTGATTACTGCCTTTATTAAAGCTAGTTAAACTAATGAAGGTATTGGTATTATTTAATTGTTGAACAGTTGGTGAATATACTTGTTGTTGTAGCCCACCCAATAAAATATTCTTGTCGTTTAATTTATATTGTGTATTTATGGACAGAAGTATAAATGCTTTTTGAAAGTTATCTCGTAAAAATATTTTATTGTTGAATAATGATAAATTTATGTGCTGGAGTTGGAGATTGGCTGTTAGTGTAATTTTTTTTAAAGAGTTATTTGTAACAGAGACATTGAAAGAATTACGAAGATCAGTTAAATTCATATTAGCATTATAATTATTAGAAAGCATTACTAAAGAGTCGAATTTTTCAAACGCAAATGTGTGATTTAATAAATATGAATTTTGCTTACTAGTTATTATATTTATACTATATTTTAAAATTTTGCTCCATTTACTATATCTTAATTCGGCTGCAAAAACATTTGAAGAAAGACTGTATTGCTGATTTATATTTTTTAAACTACTATCAATTTTAAAAGAAGTATCTACAATTGAATTTTGAATTATATAGTCATGATTTAACTTGAAATTATTATAAAATATTTGAGTGGTTAAAATACTAGAACTCCCAATAACCTTTGTAATTACCAAGTTTAATCTATGCTGATTTTGTAACTCATTTAACTTTTGAGTAACTGGTTTTAAAAATAAATACCCACTATTTTGTTGAATATCTTTTGTACTATTTAATGAGTATTGTAAAATAGTTTGTAGCTTACTATTTAGTTTCCAATTAACTTCTGTATTAAAATTGTATAATAAGTTGTTTTTTTCTATCCCATTTTCTTGCTGTAAAGTAATTGGAAGCAATGAATTATTGACGGTTTCAATAGTACTGAAAGTTTGATTATAAATGTCGTTAAACATTACAATATTGTTTTTGATACTTATTTTTTTACTTGCTTTTATTAGATGATTTATTGTAATTAAAGTACTATTATTACTAAACAACCTTGTAGGTTTAATATTTAAAGGCAAAATGTCACTAAATTGTACAGGAGCGTCCAAAAATTGTATATTTAGTGGTACTCTTTCATTTTCGTTATTTAATAACCTATTTGAACCTGCAACAATTAAACTTGCCAAATTGCCAACACTATTTTTGTTAATGGTTGTTACAAATTTATTTTTGCCTAAAAGCCCTACAACATTGTTTTTAGTTTCATAAAATTTTAATGGCAAGCCTACACCTAAAAAATTGTTACCAAATAAGCGTATTTTTTTTGTTTTATACTTTAAATTTAGAACTGTTTCATTCCCAACATTTGCGGAATTTTCTAATCTACTATTATCTTTATAATTTTCAATTACTTCAATTTTATCAAGACCACTGATCCCTGTATTTTTTGTAAGAGTTGAATAATTACTACCAAATAAATCATCTTCCTCTATTAAAATTCTGGTAATTTTTTTCCCATTGAAACTAACTTTACCAAACTCATCTAAACTAATACCTGGTAAATTTTTAAGCAAATCACCCAAATTATTTTCATTCCCTTTTTCAAATGCTGCAACTTTAAAAATAGTTGTATCACCTCTTTTTGTAATAGGTAATTCAGCTTTCACATTTATAGCCGGTAGAGTTCCAGTAAATTTTTGAAGAATAATTTCTTGATAACCATTTTGAATAGGGAATAGTAGGGCTTGGTTATAATTAATAAAACCAACAACACTTACTTGAAGCCATAGTTTACTTGTATTTGGCTTAAGTTCTATCTTAAAAAAGCCATCTTTATCAGAAAGTGTAAAATATTTAATTAAGCCAGTGCTATCATTAAGTAACACTTTAATACTTGCACTGCTTATTGGAATATGATTGGAATCCAATATTCTTCCTTCAATAAAGTTTGTTTGTGCATTAGTAACACACAAAAACTGCATTGCTGTAAAAAATAAAATAAAAAACCTGTACAAATGTTTTTTTTTAATTTAAAATAAGTTTTTTAATGTTGAAATTCGTTCATGTTTGTTTTTTTACCATTTCTATAATCTTCCATCATTTTATATACTTTTTTATTAGAGTTGTCAAGTATTTCATTAAACTGCCTTTTTGTTATTAATGGATATTTATTACAGGGTTCTATTTTCACTAAATTACTTTCTTTCAAAGGCCAATTCAATTCGGTCATAGAAATTACTTGATTGTTTTTTAAATTGGTTAACTTAATCAATAAACCTGGCAATCCTACATAATTAAATGGGGCAACACTTATAGGTATTGATGGGGCAAACCAAGCAACAATACTTGCACCATTTATTGTACCTAGTGCTTTTTGACATAGTAACCCTTCTATTGTGATTGTATCATTAGTGTACTCCCAATTTATATTTTTTATAGTATCGGTAACACAATATGCTTTGTTGTTTTCATTGTAATTAAAATACGAAAATGTAATAGTCTTGTTTCCGGATTCTCCATACCAATATTGCTTTGGAAGATCTTTAATACGTGCATTTGTTTCATTAATTTTTTGTACTTCATTTAACGAATCTTCAATGCTGTTGAACTTTCTATTTTTTAAAGTCTCTGAATTTTGTAAATTAGAGCTATTTGTAATTGTATATAAATAGTTGGCAGAAGTAAACCACATTTCTACAGAACGATGAATTTTTTGACTTGAAACAGTATATAATATTCTTCCAAAGCTATTGGCAGTATTTTGAGAAAACAATTTTACGAATATGCAGATAAACAAGAGTGAAATAATTAATTTTTTCATAAAACAATCTGATAAAATTTAATAAAATTATTTGTTAATTATAAATAACATAGTTCTTCAAATTCAGGTTGCTCAATAAGAGTCATGTGATGAAAAACGCCAGAATCACACCAATAAACCCATTCAGTACTTCCTAGTACAATTACTTCACCTAATGAGTTAGTGCATGTAATATATTGGTGAATTGAGCATAGCCTAGGTGGTCTTTTACTTTCTTTTTTAATTTTGCTTATAGAAGTCATTTTTGGAGCATCATAACTTTTTAATTTCTCCTCATTTTTGGTTGAAATCTTACTTTCATTTTTTGTTGCTTTCTTATTTGCATTTGCAAAAGATATTGTTGCAAAAAGCAGAAAGAAAAGTGGAATTATTTTTTTCATTTTTTGATTTTTTGATTTAGTTCTATCAGATTGTTTAGCAAAGTGAAAAAAAAAAAAAATGATATTACCAAATATTTATATAACTATTTTAATAAAAACCAAAAAAAGTGGTTTTTATTATTCCAACTACTTTAAAATAGTAGATACCAATTTATTTAAGTTTCATTTCTAAACACCACTACCCCATCAAAAACATCTACCAAAACGGGTTTTGTTTTGTCAATTTCGCCACCTAAAATCTTCTTACTCAATCCATTTACAATTTCTTTTTGAATCAACCGTTTCAATGGTCTTGCTCCAAATTGAACATCATATCCATTTTCACTTAAATACTCAACTAAGTAATCGCTAAATACCAATTGAATGCCATTGGTTGCAACCAATTTTTTCAATCCATTTAATTGAATGTTGATAATAGATGCAATTTGCTTTTTTAACAATGGTTGAAACATAATTATTTCATCGACCCTGTTTAAAAACTCAGGACGAATGGTTTGCCTCAACAATTGCATTACTTCCACTTTTGCTTTTTCAGTTACTGCATCAACATTGTTTTCATTTACATTTTCAAAAGCATCTTGAATAATGTGGCTACCCATATTGCTGGTCATAATGATAATGGTATTTTTAAAATTCACCATTCTACCTTTATTATCAGTTAGTCTTCCATCGTCCAAAACTTGCAATAAAATATTCCAAACATCGGGATGAGCTTTTTCAATTTCATCTAACAATACAACACTATAAGGTTTTCTACGAACAGCTTCTGTTAACTGTCCACCTTCATCATAACCAACATAACCTGGAGGAGCACCAACCAAACGAGATACAGCATGTTTTTCTTGATATTCACTCATATCAATTCTTGTCATCATGCTTTCATCGTCAAATAAATATTCGGCCAATGCTTTTGCCAATTCGGTTTTACCCACACCTGTTGTACCTAGGAAAATAAAACTACCAATGGGCTTTTTAGGATCTTGTAAACCTGCTCTACTTCTTCTTATAGCATCTGCAACTGCTGTTATGGCTTCTTCTTGTCCAACAACACGTTTGTGTAATTCATCTTCTAAAAACAACAATTTTTCTCTTTCACTTTGTAACATTTTTTTTACAGGAATGCCAGTTGCCTTTGCTACAGCTTCTGCAATATCTTCAGCATCTACTTCTTCTTTTAATAAACGTTTTTCACTTTGTTCTGCTAATTGTGTACTTAAAGTGGCAATTACTTTTTCTTGATCTTTTATTTTGCCATAACGTATTTCTGCAACCTTGCCAAAATCTCCATCACGTTCTGCACGTTCTGCATCAATTTTTAATTGCTCAATATCGGCCTTTGCATTTTGAATTTTTTCTACAACTTCTTTTTCTTGTTTCCATTTAGCTTTTAATGTATCTCGTTCTACAGTTAACAATGAAATATCAGCAGAAAGTTCTTTCAATTTAGCATCATCGTTTTCACGTTTAATGGCTTCCCTTTCAATTTCTAATTGCCTAATTTGTCGTTCTAATTTATCCAATTCTTCAGGCATACTATTCATTTCAAGTCTAAGCTTAGCAGCACTTTCGTCAATTAAATCAATGGCTTTATCTGGTAAAAAACGATCTGTTACATATCTGTTCGATAATTCTACAGCAGCAATAATAGCTTCATCTTTAATACGTACATGATGGTGTGTTTCGTACTTATCTTTTATTCCACGAAGAATTGACACAGCATCTTCAACACTTGGTTCATCTACCATTACTTTTTGAAATCTTCTTTCTAAAGCTTTGTCTTTTTCAAAATATTTTTGATACTCATTTAATGTTGTTGCACCAATGGCTCTTAACTCTCCACGAGCCAATGCTGGCTTTAAAATATTGGCTGCATCCATGGCACCTTCTCCTCCACCTGCACCAATTAAAGTATGTATTTCATCGATAAATAAAATAATTTCTCCTTCACTAGTTTGTACTTCTTTTACAACAGCTTTTAAACGCTCTTCAAACTCACCTTTATATTTTGCACCAGCAATTAATAAACCCATATCTAAAGCAAAAATTATTTTACTTTTTAAGTTTTCTGGTACATCACCATTTACAATTCTCATTGCCAAACCTTCGGCAATGGCAGTTTTACCAACGCCCGGCTCTCCCACTAAAATTGGGTTGTTTTTCGACCGTCTGCTAAGTATGTGTAAGGTTCTTCTTATTTCTTCATCACGACCAATTACAGGATCTAATTTGCCATTGCTTGCACGTTCGTTTAAGTTGTTGGCATACTTCTGTAATGCATTGTATTGTTGACTTTGCGTTGCTGAGTTGACGGTAGTGCCTTTTCGTAATTCTTTAATTGCAGCAACCAAGCCTTTCTCAGTTAAGCCTGCATCTTTTAAAATTTTAGCAGTATCATCGTTGCCCAATAATAAACCAATTACTAAGTGTTCAACGCTTACAAATTCGTCGCCAAATTGTTTTAAACTAGCATTTGCTTTTAGCATTGCATTGTTTAAATCTCTGCTTAAATTTTGTGCAGGTTCGGTACCTGTATTTTTTGGTAACCGATTGATTGATTCATCAATTTTTGTTTCAACAAAAGCAACATTGACATTGTTTTTTTTCAATAAATAATCAATCGAACTATCATCATCTTTCAACAATGCTTTTAGTAAATGATTGGTTTCAATATTTGGATTACCATTATTAAAAGCTACTTGTTGTGCAGCTTGAATGGTTTCCTGTGCTTTAATGGTATAATTGTTTAAGTTCATATTTTTTGAGTTATAAGTTTTAAGTAATAAGTTTTAAAGTTTAGGTTTTAAGGTGTAGGATTATTTTGTTTTTTGTTGATTGCTTTGATTTAAGCAGAAAAAATAAATACAATTTTAAATTAAGCAACGAGAAACAAGTAACAACAAACGCCTAAATAGATCATCAAAGAACTAAAAGTACAAGTGTGCGACGCAACTGAAGTTGAATAGTTTTACCACAGCTTGTAACAAAATTCTTTCTTTTATTTACTCAAAAAAATGTCCACAATCATAAACAAGAAAGTATGTCATTAAATGATTGACAAAGCTGTCTCAAAGTCACATTGGGATTGAATTTCATGCTAAACTAGCAGTTAAAGTTAACAGCAAATTAATTTAAAGTATATAAGCAGAACTTTAAGTATTATTGTTAAAAATTAAAAAGCATTCTTATGAAAATACAATTTTTATTTGTCCTGTTATTCTTTGGTTGTATAGCAGTTGGCAAGGCTCAATTGAATACTACAGAGTTAGATGCATTGCTTGAAAAATCGAAAAAGAATTTAGGCAACGATGCTGTTGCATTGATATATAAAGATGGTAAAATTGTTTACAAGAAAAAAATGGGTGAATACTTTGATGAGAAAACGCAAGTACCTATTGCAAGTAGCAGTCGTTGGTTAACAGCAGCTTTAATTTTTCAATATATAGATGAAGGTAAAATTTCTTTAGAAACGCCAATTGCAGATTACTTACCAATTTATGCTACTTATGGAAAAAAATATATTACCATACGCCATTGCTTGAGTGATTTAATTGGCATTGAAAGTAAAAAATGGAGCATTACTGAACCTGGCAAATTTGAAAATTTAGAAGCGATGGTAGATGATTATGC
>JAGOUF010000096.1 GCA_018061385.1 Chitinophagaceae bacterium
AATATTACCTTACCAGATCAAACCCAATTTTTGGGAGAATAAACTTCATGAATATTAATTTTAGCAAATATTCCGATGGATTGGTTCCTGCAATCATTCAAGATTTTCAAACCCATAAAGTACTGATGTTGGGTTTTATGAATGATGAAGCGTTGCAGCAAACTTATAATACAGGTAAAGTAACTTTTTATAGTAGAACTAAGGAAAGGTTATGGACTAAAGGAGAGCAAAGTGGTAACTTTTTAAACTTGAAATCTATTACAGTTGATTGCGATAACGATACTTTGTTAATTAAAGTTCAACCACAAGGACCAACTTGCCATACAGGATCAGACACATGTTTTAATGAGAAAAATCATTCAGATGATTTTTTAACATATTTAGAGCAAATTATTGAACTAAGAAGTAAGGCTTCTTCAGAAGAATCGTATGTATCTAGAATGTTGCAGAAAGGCATCAATAAAGTGGCTCAAAAAGTAGGAGAGGAAGCTATAGAATTGGTAATTGAAGCAAAAGACAACGATGAAACTTTATTTTTAGGAGAAGCAGCCGACTTAATGTTTCATTATTTACTTTTACTTAACGCTAAGGGCTTTAAATTGCAGCAAGTAATTGAAGTTTTACAAAAAAGACATACTAAATAATATGATAAAAAAAATAATTGCAACATTGCTTTTACCCATTGGAGTGTTGGCTCAAAACAATCAAGGTTTTTCAATATCTGGAAGTATTACTGGATTGAAAGACAGTACATTGGTTTTTTTAACTGATGGAGTTAGTGGCACTGCAATTGCACAAGATTATGCCATGAATGGAAAGTTTGTAATTACTGGCAAAATTGATGAGCCAAGTATTCATAAACTAAGTTTTACAGGAATTAAAGACGAAGTAGATTTATTTTTTGGGAACGATAAAATGAACATTTCTGGTTCCACTACTAAACTTACAAAACCTGTTATAACTGGGTCTAAATTGCAAAATGAGTATGATGCTTATATCAAATCTTTTAATCCATTAAGAGATAAATTAAATGCGTTGGTTACTAAAATTAACCAAACTCCAGAGGGTAAATTGAGAGATTCATTAATCAATCAATTCAATGGAACAAAAGTAAAAGTTGTAGCTCAGGTAACTAGTTTTACCAAGCAATATGCTGCATCGCCAGTAAGTTGTTTTGTGTTGTTTATGGTAAACCCTGTATTTGAAGGTGGGGTTCCTGAATTAGAAAATAGATACAATGCTTTGCAAGCATCAGCCAAAAAAGGTTCTTTTGCAAAACTCATTCAAAATACAATTGCACAGTATTATCAAAACTTAAATGCTGAAGAAGAAAAAGCTGCAGCTTCAGATAATATTGCTGTAGGTAAAGAAGCTCCAGATTTTACACAGAATGACGTAAATGGTGTTCCAGTTTCATTATCTTCATTTAGAGGCAAATATGTGTTGGTAGATTTTTGGGCTAGTTGGTGTGGCCCATGTAGAAGAGAAAACCCCAATGTAGTTGCTGCTTACAATGCATTTAAAGATAAAAATTTCACTATTCTAGGTGTGTCTTTAGATAGACCAGATGGAAGAGATGCATGGTTGGGTGCCATTAAAGCAGATAATTTAACTTGGACACAAGTAAGCGATTTGAAATTTTGGGAAAATGCAGCAGCTAGAAAATACAACGTTAGTGGAATTCCATTTAATGTATTGGTAGACCCCAATGGTAAAATTATTGCTGTTAACTTACGTGGCGATGATTTGCATAAAAAGCTAAAACAAATTTTAAAATAAATATTTAAAAATCTATTTTCAAGTTACGCAATGTAGTATTGCGTAACTTTTTTTATTTAACACATTATGAAGCCATTAATTGCAATTACAGGAAACAGTGGACAGTTGGGTAAAAGTTTACAACAAATTAGCAGCAATTATCCAAACTATAGATTTTTATTTTTAAGTAGACAGGAAATAGATTTAGGCGATTTAGCATCTATCGATCGTTTCTTCCAAGATCATAAACCCAATATTTTTATTAATTGTGCAGCATATACAGCAGTTGATAAAGCTGAAAATGAACAAACACAAGCACTTACCGCAAATGCAATGGCTGTAAGCAAAATAGCACAATATTGTGCCAAGGTTAATGCAACATTAATTACAATATCTACCGATTATGTTTTTGATGGAAATGGAACAACGCCATATACCATTCATGAACCAACCAATCCTATAAATTATTATGGTTATAGTAAATGTTTAGGCGAAAAATTAGCAATGCAAAATAATGCCAATACCATTGTTATTAGAACTTCATGGGTATTTGCACCACATGGTAGCAATTTTGTAAAAACCATGTTGCGTTTGTTAAAAGAGAAAGCATTTATAAAAGTTGTATCAGATCAAGTGGGTTGCCCAACTTATGCACCAGATTTAGCAGAAGCCATCATGCATATTGTTGAACAGTTGCCTACAAATTCTAAAAGAGGAATTTATCATTTTTCAAATACGGGTATTATTTCTTGGTTTGAATTTGCAAGTACAATTCAACAACTCACAAAAATACATTGTACTGTAGAGCCTATACCAACATCTGCTTATCCAACACCAGCAAAAAGACCATCATATTCTGCCATGGATTTGCAAGATATACAAGACGATTTTGGTGTACAATTAACTGATTGGCAAACAAGCCTAACAAAATGTTTAACAGCTTTACAGGAGTTGTAAAAAGATAAAAAAATATTTTATTCAATTTATTCTGCCCCTACATTTGCAACTCGATTTAATTTTCACAAAAGTAAGATTGCGGGGGGAACAAATGGTTTTAAAACATTTGCTGTAATACCGTGTAATTACATTAATAAATGTACACATGAAAGTAATGAAGTTTGGAGGCACCAGTGTTGGAAAGCCTGAACGTATGCAACAAGTAGCACAATTAATTACCAAAAGTAATGAACCTACAATTGTAGTTTTAAGTGCCTTAAGTGGTACAACAAATTCGTTGGTAGAAATCAGTAATTGTTTAGCACAAGGAAATAAAGAAGGAGCTAAACAAAATATTGATAAGCTAGAAATACAGTATAAAAACTTTGTAATTGATTTATTAAAAAAAGAAGAGTTTCAAGCAAAAGCGTATGCTATTGTTGAAGAACATTTTGAGTTCTTAAATATCATTTTAAGAATATCTTTTAGTGAAGCATTGAATAAAGATATTTTGGCTCAAGGTGAATTGATGAGTACTAAATTGTTTTCAGCTTACTTAGAAGAATTAGAAGTGGATCATTTCTTTTTACCAGCTTTAGAATTTATGACCATTGACGGAAATGAAGAACCACAAGTTGGAAGCATAAAAGTAAAGCTGACGCAACTCTTGCAACAGCATACTGATAAAACACTTTTTATAACACAAGGATATATCTGCAAAAATGCAAGGGGAGAAGTTGATAACTTAAAACGTGGTGGAAGTGATTATACAGCTTCGTTAATTGCAGCTGCAATTAAAGCAACAGTTTGTGAAATATGGACAGATATTGATGGTATGCACAACAACGATCCAAGAGTTGTAAATAAAACAGTACCAGTTGAACAGTTAAGCTTTGATGAAGCTGCTGAGTTGGCTTATTTTGGTGCAAAAATTTTACATCCTGCATGTATTTGGCCAGCACAACATTACAATGTTCCTGTAAAGTTGTTAAACACAATGCAACCCAATGCAGCAGGTACAACAATTACAGCAATTTCTACAACCAAAGGTGTTAAAGCAGTTGCTGCAAAAGATGGAATTATTGCTATTAAAATAAAAAGTAGTCGTATGTTATTGGCGTATGGCTTTTTAAGAAAAATATTTGAAGTATTTGAAAAATACAAAACTTCAATTGATATGATTACAACTTCTGAAGTTGCAGTAAGTGTAACCATAGATACAGATATTTATTTAAATGAAATTACCAAAGAATTGGCACCTTTTGGAACTGTTGAAGTTGAAAAAAATCAAACCATTATTTCTATCGTTGGTAATGAAATTAACAACAACGGGCAAGCATTGCAAAGTTTATTTTCAGCAGCCCATGGTATACCAGTAACAATGGTTAGCTATGGAGGAAGTTTGCACAATATTTCATTGTTAATTCCAAGTACACATAAAATTCAAGCATTGCAAGCCATTAATAGTGGTTTGTTTGGATTGTAATTTTAGGCGTAATGCTTAATCTTTATTAAAAAGGGAATTTGCGTTTGCAAATTCCCTTTTTAATAAACTCAATAGTAAGTTAATGAAGCTATTCGTTATTCTTATTTAAACTTAATTTTTATCAAAATGCTAAGTAAGGTTACAAGCAAATTAAGTTTACCTTAAAAAGAGGTAAAAAGTTACTTATATGTGCTTTTATATGCGTAGTTTTCTTGTTGGTAATACCATACATGTTAGATTTGGTTTACCCTAATGAAAGCTTGCAAAAAATCCTATTGACCCTTTTGAACAAACCAAACTTAATTAACTAAAACAATTTGTTTATGAAGAAGATTTTACTCTTCCTTTCTGTGCTACTAACTTATAGTAGTTCATTTGCACAAATCGATGTAACTGCAACAAGTGGAACACCTTTCGCTTCTTATGCTACATTAAAAGATGCTTTTGATGCCTTAAACTCAGGCATCCAAACTGGTACTATTACTATTGCTATTTCTGGTAATACTACAGAAACTGCTTCGGCTGTTTTAAATGCTAGCGGTACTGGTGGGGCAAATTATACTAGTATTACAATTTCTCCAACTGGGGGAGTACTAAGAACAATTAGTGGTAGCTTGGCTTCAGCTCTAGTAGACTTAAATGGTGCAGATAATGTAACAATTGATGGGTTAAATACTGGAGGCAATGCCCTTACGTTCGACAATCAAAATACAGGTATTGCAGGCACAACAACTATTCGTTTTATAGGCGATGCTACCAACAACACAATTAACAATTGCACCCTTCTTGGTGCTTCTACAAGTGCTTCAACTGGTACAGTATTTTTTTCAACTGGTTTGGCAACTGGTAACAGCAATAATATGATTAATAATTGTACTGTAAGTGGCTCGGGTGCAACTTTTGCCACTAATGGTATTTTTTCTTCTGGAACTGTAAATTTCAATAACAGTAATAATACTATTCAAAATTGTAAAATAGAAAATACTTTCAGCGGTACTCTAGCTTCAGTTGGTATTTTGGTTGCTACCAATAACTCTACTTGGACAATTCATAATAATAAATTTTATCAAACTGCAAGTAGAACTTACACAACAGCTAATACACATAGGGCAATTCAGGTTACTACTGGAAATGGATATACCATTACAAACAATGTAATTGGATATGCATCAAACACTGCAACTGGTATTTATACAATGTTAGGAACCATAGCTACACGTTTTATAGCTATAGATTTAGCAGTGGGTACTACAGTTGCTACATCTGTACAAAACAATACTGTTTCTTCAATTTCTTTAAATACTTCAAGTGGTGCAGCAACAGCAAATGGTGTGCTTTGTGGATTAAATATTACTGCTGGTAATGTAAATGTTGGAAATATTACTCCAAATACCTTTGGGGGTGCTTCACCTACGCTTAATTCCCTTTCAGTAATTTCTACTTCAACACAAGGGTCTGTAGTAGGTATCAATTCAAGTTCAACGGGTGCTATTCTTATTCAAGGCAATATATTTGGTGGTTTTAGCTCTGGAAATACAGCTGCAATAGGTGGTGGCGTTTTTGGTATTAATGTTAGTGGTGCAGCCGCATCTATGACAATTACAAATAATATTATTGGTAATACTACAGCAGATAATATGAGGGCTGGAATTAGTGGAACAACTACCACTGGGTCTAGTATTGCTGTAGGTATAAATGTAACATCTGCAGCTGTTGTACTAAATGTAACTGGCAATACTGTGCAAAACTTTTCCTCATTTCAAACAACTGGAACTGGCTATGCAAGAGGTATTGTTCAAACAGTTGCAGGTACAGGTGCTGTTTTTAATGGTAACACAGTAAGAGAATTAAAAACTGGAAGTGCACTTACTGTTTATACAAGTGGTCTTGTTTCGGTAGCAGGAATTTATGTAGCAGCAGGTACAAATCCATCTATTAATGGTAATACTATATATAATTTATCAAACATTAACACAGGTACTGGCAACTATACAGTTGCTGGTATTTCAATTGCAGCATGTACAAATATGTCTGTCTCTAAAAATGTGGTTTATGGATTATCGAATGCCGGAACTGGAACAACTGCAACAGCACCACCAGTAATTTGTGGTGTTTTATTGCGGTCTGGAACAACAGCAACGAACATATTTAACAACATGATTTCTTTAGGTAATGGTATTACAACCAATACAACAATTATTGGAATTTTTTCTAATCACGGCTCAACTCCAAACCCTACTGTTAATGTTTACTACAATAATGTGAATATTGAAGGAACTGCAGCTGCTGGTGCACTTGCTAGTTTTGGTTATGTTCGTGGAGATTTAACTCTAACTGCAAGAACCCCAACAGTAGATATTCGTAATAATATTTTTACCAATACTCGTACTGGTGGTACAGGTAAGCATTATGCAATTTCTAATAATTATGGGGCAACTACTGCTAGTGCTACAGGTTGGGCAGCAAATGCTTCTAATTTTAATGTATTAAATGCCAATGCAACTACTATTGCATATTGGACTACCGACCAAACTTTTGCAACTTGGAAAACAATATCTTCTAGTGATGCCAATTCTTTTTCGGGTGTTGCAGTTAATTATGCAAATAGTGCAGTTGGAGATTTACATTTAAATATGGGAATGACCCCTACTCAACTAGAAAGTGGTGGAACAACTATTGCTACTTATACTACAGATTTTGATGGTGATACAAGAAATGCAACAACTCCCGATGTGGGAGCTGATGAATTTACTGGTGTGTCATTAGATTTAGTTGGCCCAGCTATTTCTTATATTGCTTTAGCAAATACTTCAATCACTTTTAATCGAGCATTTGCAAATGTTACCATTACAGATGCTACAGGTGTAAATGGTACAGCTGGCACAAGACCAAGAGTGTACTTTAGAAGAAGTACAGATGCCAATGCCTATAACGATAATACAAGTGGTACAGATGGTTGGAAATATGTAGAAGCTAGCGGTGCAACTTCGCCATTTAGTTTCACATTAGATTATTCATTGCTAAATGGAGGAACAGGCGTAACAACAGGACAAACAGTACAGTATTTTGTAGTAGCTCAAGACATTGCTGCACCTACAGTTGGTGTAAGCCCAGCAGTAACTTTTGCAAGCACACCTGCTACTGTTGATTTAGCTGGGGCACAGTTTCCTGTAACTGGTACTCCTTCTAGCTATACTATAGTTGTACCGTTTGCTGGTAGTTACGATGTAGGGGCTACAGCACCTACTTACACTACATTAAAATCTTTTTTTGACGCAGTAAATGCAAATGTGCTTAATGGTGATATTACTGTTAATATTATTGATAACACTATAGAAACTGCAACAGCACAATTAAATGCTTTGGCAGAAGAAGGTATTGGTGGATACTCTGTAAC
>JAGOUF010000097.1 GCA_018061385.1 Chitinophagaceae bacterium
TCTCTAACAATGCTTTGTGCCTGAGATTCGGCATCTTGAAGTTGCTTTTGGGTATTTTTTGCAAATACAATTTTACCCAGCAATATGCCAGCAACTAAACAAACAAGTGCAACAATTATAGTAATAATAAGTGGATCCATTTTGTTGGATGATTTTTAAAAGGTTCACAATCAATTTATTCGTTCCCTACCTTAATAAGTAAACGAGTGGCAGCGAAGATAATTAAATAGATAATAGTTAGTTGTAGGTAAAAAAGAAAAGCAGCATGTTTGTAAGAAATATTTTTACACCCGCCATTGTTAATGCTGTGTTAAAACAAATTACTTGGGGGGGGGGTTAAATAACAATTATTCTTAATTTCAAACTGCGTAAGAACAACGCAATTGGGTGGCCACCTGAACTTTTATTAAAAACAAAAAAAATTTACGATGAAAAAATTAATGGTTTTAATGACAGCTTTTATGCTGTTTACAAGTGTTGGTGTTAATGCCAATGATTCTTATGTACAATCAGATAAATTAACACTTACAGATGGTACACCACAACCTCCTTCAGGGGTTTATCACTTAACTTATTATTCCAGTTGTGGAACCACAGCTGCATCAACTTATGTTTGTTTAGCATGTTCCGATTTTGAGTTTTTTATGGCTATGAGCAACCTTGCTTCTCAAGCAGAAATAGATTGTGCTTCAATTCCTATTTAACTTCAAATAGGACTTTAATTAATAAAGATTCAAAAAGAGCAACTGATATTTTTATAAAAATATCAGTTGCTTTAAAAAATTTTACATGAACTACATACGGTACATACTTTTATTTTTTCCATTCACTACGTATTGTCAATCAAATGAAATCGTTAAACTAAAAGTTTCCTATAAAACTATCATAAAAAAGTCAAATTCTATAACAGTCAATGATACCTGTGTTTTAAATATTAGTAATAGTTATAGCTACTTTTACAGCAGAGGTAAGCAGAAGTATGATTCAATGTTGCTTAAATTTGCTGGTGAATTATTAAGCAAATCACTGCCAGGTAATCAATATAAAGTTGAAATACCGTCTATAGCACGTTATTTTCCTTATGGCACATATAAACAGTACAAAAACTCAGGATCATACCTTATTAGGAGTTTAGGAAAAGCAACATATAGTTATCCTATAAATGATATATATAACATCAGGTGGGATATTAAAAATGACACAAGGGTTATTAATAATTTAAAATGTTTGAAAGCAATTGCCAAAATTGATACGTCGATGGTTGAGGTGTGGTTTTGTCCAGATATTCCGATTTCAGATGGACCAGCAATTTATTCTGGGTTACCTGGGTTAATTATTCAAAGCCAAAGTACTTCTGGTTTATATATTGAGTTGATTTCTCTTGAAAAAAATACTAATCTGAAAGATATTAATAAATATCCTGTATCGTATGAAGAAGTAACTTTCAAAGAGTTTAATAATGCTATTAAAGCTATTAGAGAAAAAATGAGAAAGGGAGAGTATGACTAATGCCAAACATTTTGATTTTTTACTAGAATCTGATTTGAAAAAATAATCTAAGTTGCTGTGTGAAACTATTGTACCTACTACTTTTTTTTACTTTATTATTTATAATAAATACAAGATGTGAAAGCCAAATCAACATCTCGGGTTTAATTGTAGATAGTTCACAAAAGCCTATCACAGGTGCAAGTGTTACCTTACATAAAAGCAATAGTAATATAATTGTAGCATTTGCTATTACCAATGCAAAAGGGTTGTTTTCTATACACTATAATTCAACTTTTAGAATAGATAGCTTTTTTGTTAAAGCCAATGTGATAGGCTATGCAATAAAAACGGTACAACTAAAAAGTAGTAATCAACAAATTAGTTTTGTATTGAATACTGCACCCATTAACCTGCCCAATGTAACGGTACAAAACCCAAAGCCTTTTTTAAAATACAAAGCCGATACCCTAAGTTATGCTGTAGATAGTTTTACCCAAAAACAAGATAGAACCATTGGCGATGTACTAAGAAAAATGCCAGGCATAGAAGTAGATGTTAATGGAAAAATAAGTTACAATGGGAAAAGCATTAGCAACTTTTATATTGATGGAGATAATTTGCTAGATGATAAATACAATATTGCTACCAATAGTATTGCAGCAAATATGGTAAAAGATGTACAAGTTTTAGAAAATCACCAGCCTATAAAAGTATTGAAAGATGCTACAGTAAGCGACAAAGTAGCCATAAACTTAAACCTAAAAGATAAAGCCCGTTTAAAACTTACTGCAAGGGTAGAGTTAGGTGCTGGCTTTACAGAAGAAGAACCCATTTACGATGGTACTATAACCGCTATGGCATTTAAGAAAAAGTACAAAGCCATTAATACTTTAAAAGCAAATAATGTTGGTAAAGATTTGGCAAACGACATTGTAAGCCACAATATTGCCGATTACTTTAAAGCTATACAAAATAATGTGCCTGCCGAAATGCTTGGGTTAAACACACCCAATAACCCTGCTATTGGGCAACAAAGAAGTTTGTTTAACCAAGCTGCTTTAATAAATAGCAACAATTTATTTAAAACCAAAAAAGAGCTACAAATAAAAATTAATTTTTATTATTTATACGATAACCAATCTCAAACCTACAGCAATAATGCTTTCTTTTATTTACCTACCGATACCATAAAATATTTGCAACAACAAAATACAAAGAACCAGTTGAACTTATTTAGAACACAAATAAACTTAAATAGCAACAAAGACAATGCGTATTGGAATAATACTACTGTTATAGAAAATAATAAGTTGCCAGCCAACTCAACTACCAACTTAAATGGTAATAGTACAAAACAAAGTTTATTACAAGAAAATACCAATATAAGCAACGAGTTTAACTATATACAAACTACCAAAAGAAAAAAAATTATTGAGTGGTACAGCTATATAAGCTATTTAAATAAACCAGAAAACTTACAAGTTAATCCTGGTGTTAATGCTGGTTTTTTTAATAATGGAATTAATTATAGTCAGCTAATTCAAAATGTAAATATTCCAACTTATTTTACCAATAATTACATAAATTTTAGATTGGGCAAAGGTAAAGTTTTACAAAGCTATCAAGTTGGTTTTACTAGCCAATGGCAAGAATTAAAGAGTAGCACTTTAGCACAACAAAATAATAATAGCATTAATAACATAAGCGATAGTTTTATTAATAAAATACAATGGGAACAGCAAAAAATATATGCAAATGCCAACTTTGATTATTTAGGAGAAAGATTAAAAATTTCTATTTATATACCAACAAGTTTACAAAATATACAATACACGAATATTGCTATAAAAAATAACATTCAAGCACAACAAAATAGGTTATTTATTAACCCAAGAATTAACTTAAAATATGCAACTGGTGTTGAAAGTTTTATAAACGCAAATTACAATTTCATTAATCAATTTGCAACTATACAGGATGTTTATGGTCATTATATTTTGCCTAATTATAACCAATTAATAATTAGCGAAGTGCCATTCAAACAAAGCAGTTTGCATAGTGCCAGCCTAAATTATAGTTATAGAAAAACCATTAAAATTTTGTTTTTTAACATCGGTATTTTATATAATAATATTAAGAGTAACAATATATACAATACCAACTTTTTGCCTAACATACAAACGCAAATTTTGCAAGTTTTTAATAATAGTATTAACAGCTATTCTTTATTTAGTGGTATAAGTAAATACATTTTTAAGCTGCATACAACAGTTGGTATAAAAGCCAATGTTAGAATAGCCGATTGGAATCAGATGCAAAAAAATATACTCACCAATTTTTCAAACAATAACTATACAATATCGGCTAGTATTACTCCCAAGGTAAATAAATGGTTAAATATGGGCTACTCTGGAACTTATATGTTAAGTAGTAGCAAAGAGAAAAATACAAATGCTGCTAAACAAAGTGTAACGCAAATGCAACATACTGTTGAAGCTAATATATCTATGAACGATAATTTATTTATTAAATTAAAGGGGGAAGAATTTTTTATACAACAGCAAAATAAGCAAGCAAATAATTATTTTTTTGCAGATGCTACTGTAACCTATAAAGCAAATAAAATTAAAACCGATTTTGTGTTAGAGTTATTTAATATAGCAAATACCAAAACCTATTCAACGGCAACTATTAGTGCTAATAATTTTACAGAAAGTTCTTTTGCAATTAGGCCAAGAATGTTTCTTCTAAAAGCATTCTTTAATTTTTAAATACAACTTTACTTTCCCAAACACTCATCAACTTTCCCATTTAAAGACAAAATTGGCATATTCACAATTTTGTACCAACGCCAGGCAAAATTGCAACTCATTGATTTACAGCTGACTTAGGCTTTCTTTTAAGAAAATTTTGTGTTTTGGCATGTCGTTTGGCTATTATTGAATAGATTTATATTCCAATATTCTAGTCAAAAGACTTTATATCCAACATTCTTTGCATTAACCTGTAGCAATTAAATTTATTAATTTATTATACTCAGGAAATGAAAAAGATTTTACCGTTAATTATCGCAATTACCGTTTTTGCATCTTGTAGCAAAGAAGCAAGTGTTCTTGAAAATATTGAACCTACGGGTATCAATCAGTTGTTTTTTAAAGACAATAACTTAGCCGTGTATTCCATTAGTGCTGGTATTGGTACTACCACTAGCAACAAAATAGATTTTTCTACTTTGTACGAAAAAAATATTACCAAGTTAGAATTGATGAGTGGAGAAACTCCCAATTATTTATGTGCTATTTATTCTGCCAACTTGAGTGCCAATAGTTCTCAATTAAAGAATTACAGTGTTGTAGAAAATAACCCAAAAGGTAACACCATGTATTACATGATTCGTTACAGTTTAGCCAATGGAGATTGGGGTTATACCAATGTTTTGAAGTTTCAGCGTGGAAACTAATATAAGTTATGTTACAGTTTAATCCGTAACCTAGCTACCCAGAAAACAAAACCTCGGAATGTTCTATCCGGGGTTTTTTTATGTTAAAAGCTTAGCCTTTTTTAAAAAATAACTTCCAAATAGTATTTATGTATGTTTCGAGAGGCTCAACATGACAAACTTCTTCTTTAAACCATATCATGTAGAAAAGATTTTTTTAAAATTATCCTTCTATCAAAAATACAAATACTTCTTTTGGTCCATGCACACCAACAACTAAAGTTTTTTCAATATCAGCTGTTCTGCTTGGACCAGTTGCCAATGTAATAAGTGAAGGTAAATTGTTACCATACTTTTCTTGAATAAACTGTAAGCCATCGCCAATATCGTACACCAATTGGCTTGTATAAGCAATACAAATATGAGCAGGTGCATATACACTGGTACTTCTACCACTTTTTTGCCCACTGCTTAATAAAATACTTCCTGTACGAGCAACCAATTGTTCGCAACTGGTAATGCTTGCTTGGCAAGTATTTAAATCGGCGTATTCAAATTGCTTAAACCCATTTAAAGAAAGTGTAGATTTTATTTGTGGTTCTCTACAAAAAATATTGGTCCATTTTCTTGCAGCAATAAGTGCATTTAGCTGAGTAGCCAATTCTTGTTCATTGGCACAAAAAGAAAACTTTCCCAATAGTTTTGTAAAATTTTCGGCAAATTCAATTTCTAATTCTTCGACACTTGGTTGAAAAACAGTATTTAAATTTTTACTGGTTTCAGTAAAAGGCACAGGCACTGGTTTTGCCAGTGCCTGTTTTATTTTATTTAAAATGTTTGCTTTTGCGTTATTGGACATCTTCGATTGTGGTTATGTTATTTTCTGAAGCAGTGGCTTTTAAAGCTTCACTATCTATATGATGTTTGTCGTTTGCACTTAAAGCATTTTCTGCATCGGGTTCAACATCTAATATTTTCTTTTCTTCGAAAGGGCGTTTACCAATTAAAGCTTCAACATCGCTTTGGTGTAACACTTCTTTATCTAATAAAGCTTTGGCCAATTTTTCAACCTCTTCTTTTTTATCGGTAAGTAAAGCAATTGTTCGTACATAAGCTTCGTCTATTATAACCCTTACTTCATCATCTATCATTCTACCAGTTTCTTCACTATAGGGTTTGGTAAATGAGTTTTCGGTTGTTGGGTCGTAAAAACTTACATTACCTACTTTATTACTCATGCCATAAACAGTAACCATACTGTAAGCAATTTTGGTAATTTGCTGTAAATCGTTGCTTGCACCTGTAGAAATTTTACCAAAGAAAATTTGCTCAGCTGCTCTTCCACCTAAAGTCATACATACTTGATCTAACAACTGATCTGTATTGTACAAGTACTGTTCTTTGGGTGTGTATTGAGCATAACCCAATGCTGCTGTACCTCTTGGAACAATGGTTACTTTTAATAAAGGATATGCATGTTCTAAAAACCAACCACAAATTGCATGACCAGCTTCGTGATAAGCAATGATTTCTTTTTCGTGTGGAGCTATGATTTTATTTCTTTTTTCTAAGCCACCAATAACACGATCAATTGCATCTTGAAAATCGCTCATATCTACTGCTTCTTTGTTTTTACGAGCAGCAATTAAAGCAGCTTCGTTACAAACATTGGCAATATCGGCACCTGCAAAACCTGGCGTTTGTTCGGCTAGTTTATGAATGTCTAATTTTTCAGAAACTTTAATTGGTACTAAATGCACTTTAAAAATTGCTTCTCTACCTTTTACATCTGGTTTATCAATCGTAATTTGTCTATCGAAACGCCCTGGGCGTAACAATGCATTATCCAACACATCTGGACGATTGGTAGCTGCCAAAATAATAATACCAGCATCTCCAGCAAAACCATCCATTTCAACCAATAACTGGTTTAAGGTATTTTCTCTTTCATCGTTGCTCATCATTACATTTTTGCCTCTAGCTCTACCAATGGCATCAATTTCATCTATAAAAATTATACAAGGAGCTTTTTCACGAGCTTGCTTAAATAAATCTCTTACTCTACTAGCACCAACACCTACAAACATTTCAACAAAATCGCTACCACTCATGCTAAAAAATGGAACCTGAGCTTCGCCAGCCATTGCTTTTGCCAATAAAGTTTTACCAGTACCTGGAGGACCTACCAACAATGCTCCTTTTGGAATTTTACCTCCCAAAGCAGTATATTTTTTAGGGTTTTTTAGGAAATCTACAATTTCCATTACCTCAACTTTAGCTTCATCTAAACCTGCAACATCGCCAAAATTGATATTTACTTTTGTGCCTTTTTCAAACAATTGAGCTTTAGATTTTCCAATGCTGAAAATGCCACCTGCACCTCCACCACCTGGTCCACCACCACCCATTTTACGCATCATCAATACCCAAAAACCAACCAATACAAGTAACGTTACTACGATGTTTAAGATTGGTCCCCAAAATTCACCTTCAACTTTTGGTTCTTTGGCAATTTCTGGAATGTTTTTATTTTCTGCATAAAATTTATTCAGCTCATCTTCAAAAGCTTTCCAATCGGTTACCTTAAATTCAAATAACGGAATTCCTTTTTTTGCAAC
>JAGOUF010000098.1 GCA_018061385.1 Chitinophagaceae bacterium
TTACCAATAGAAAATATTATGAAGATTGGAGTGTGTTAAAAGTAATGGAGAGCTATCAACCTAAAGATTCGATTTCAATTATTGTTGATTGTGGTTTAAACGACTTTATTTATGGTATGAGTAAAGCAGCTCATGAAAAACTTTTACAATTAAAAATTCCTCACGATTATATTGAACGCCCTGGCAAACACGATTGGTTTTATTGGGCAAATGCAGTAAGATACCAATTGTTATTTTTTAAAGAACATTTTATGCGTAAAAAACGCTATTTAAGTGCTAGTTAAACTTGATTTACTCTAACTAGAATTTAGTCGATGTTTAGCTTGATATTATAAACTAGCAACAGATAATAGATTCATATAAAGTTAAATAAATACTTTATCTTATTAACTCCTATCTATGAAATAATTATAGATTGAATTATAATTTCATAACGCCTAATCAAATTTATTTACGCTGTACCATACATTTCAAAATGGGTAACTAAGAATACAACTGTTTTATAGTAAACCATTTTAGATATTGAATGAAATCTAAAGATTACAAGGTCTATTTAAAATACTTTTCTAACGGTAGTTTATTATTTAAAGACAATAAAAAAGGAGTTCAAATGAACTCCTTTTTTATAACTACTATTAATTTAATACGACCATAAATCCTGCTCGTAATTAAATATTTTTTCTTTAATATTTTCTCCTTCTAATAACTGAAATAAAGGATCTTGAACAAGTCTTGCCAAGGTTAAATCTTTTGGATTATTCAAAGTAGATTTTATAATATAACTACTAAAGAATCTTCCTTCAAAAACTTCCTCCCAAGTAAGTCTGCCTCCCATATTTTTAGGGTTATAAGCAAATGTTCTTGATAAGGTTGGTCTTAAATCTGGATAGTAAATCCAAAAAATAGGATTGTACTTTGGCGGACCAGCATTTTTAACTTTAATACCAGAAATTGTAACATCTGGGGCCATTGGAGCAATACCAATAATTCTTACAGTCATTCTGCTAGCTTCTTTATCAAAAAACCATTGTTCTTTAATTCTAAACTTAAATACAGAATCTGGCTTAGGTGCTACATCACTTCTTTTCCAAGTAATGAACGTATCCTTCACATTTTCATCATCTAAGTTTACTGGATATGTTGTATCTAATTGATTGGTTTCTGGTGATGACATAGCCAATACTTGGTTCAACGTTAATGGTGTCGTAAAGCGATCATCTTCTGGTGAAAACGCTATTAAATCGCCACCACTTTTGTATGACTCTTTTAATGCCGTAATCAAAATTGAAAAAAATCTTTGATCACCAGTTTCATCTTTTGCATTGTATATGAAAGGAAGATTTATTTTTTCACGACCATCTATTTCTCTCCAAATAAATTGACTATACGTTGCATCATCTTCTCTAACATGATCATAAACCAATGGTTTTCTATCACTCAAAGATTCCTTAGAATATGCAAAAGCATTTCTTCTGCTAGCTTTAACTTCTACCCCATATTCCTTGCCACTTGTTTCCTTATTAGCACGAGAAGTATCAATCGTTTTTTTAGGTGTAACAATAGTAGGCCTTGGTTTAGACGTATCTCTTCCTGTACCAGTTGTGGGAGGGTTAACTCCTGTAGTACCACCTGTAGTAGTAGGAGGTGTAGCTTTACCTCTACCTCTTTGGGCATTAGAACTACTATATGTTGTTAACAATAGAGTTGCCGTTAATAAAACAAGAAAATATTTTTTCATAATTAAATAATTATTCCATTACAAAAGTAAGCGACTCTTCAAGATTTCTTCTATTCCCAATAACGTCTACTAACTTAATTTGATCAATTACAACAGTTGTACCAGATTCACATTTACCCATCCAACGTCTAGCTTCAGCGTTAAATGCATTACCGGAAACTTCAACAACTTTACTTCCTTCTTCAAAACCAGGTCCAGTAAAATACATTCTAAAAGATGCTACCGTCCATTTATAATCTCCAAAAACAAAATCTTTCATTCTAGATGCCAATCCACCAGCTCTTCTAAACATATCTACAGTAATATCTCCACCTCTTTTCCCTTCAACTTGTGGAATAGGATCTGGTACTGGCTTAATTGGAATAGTTAATGTTTGAGTAGCTTTAGATTTCAAATCAGTTACCTTAACAATCGCTGTACCTGGTTGAGCACACTTCACGATAAAGAATCCTTTACCTTTATCTTCTTTTGTAATGCCTGGAGCACCTTCAATACTAATTTGTATTTGCTCAGCACCACCAGAACCAGTAACACTCAACTCATTTTCAACAGAACCAGCATAAAAAACTCTCGTTTTATCTGTAGAAACTGTTAAACCTGCAGGTTGACCAACTGTATATTTGATGTCTTTATCTACAGATGCTATTGTACCATCTGGTTTAACAAAGCTAACTTTTACTTTCTTAGTATATTCTCCTGCTGCAGAAGGGGCGTTAAATTTATATTCATAACTACCATCTGGTAAAGAAGTAGCTCCAGCACCATCAATAGTAACTGTAGGTTTTGCTGCACTACTAAATGCACCAACCCCAGCATTAATAATAATTTCATCGCCACCCATTACATAAGAAGAAGATGCGTTTGCAATTGCTTTAAATTGATCATACTTAATTTTAACTTCACCTACTTTTTTATGACACAATTCAACAACTTGAGCTTCTGCATTTCTAATATCATTTTGAAATTTACTCAAAATGGTTAAAGCTGCAATTGTTGGTGTCATTCTAAAATAAGCAGCTTCCCATGAACTGCCATTTGCTGCAGTTTGAGTTTTAGGAATACTAAGATTAATTGGTAAACTAAATGCCAATTCTTCTTTTACAGCTGTATCTAATTCCAATAAGCCTTTTTTGAAATTGTCAAGTTTTTTGTATAATTCTTTGCCCTTTGCTTTACCTACAGGTGCTTCTTCAACAAACATTCTTGTAGCTGCTTCTAGATTGTCTTCTTTAAAAATTGGATTTCTTCCTTTGCTAGTATCTGTTGCTTTTTCATAGCCAGCTTCAACCATCAACTCCATTTTTAAATCTTCTACATATTTAAAAGCATCATTGGCCATTTTTTGTGCTTCTGTAGCTTTTGTAAACCAAATAGTAGCTTGTTCTTTGGTTTTTGGATCTTCCAATTTGTCCTTGAAAGATTCAAACAATTGAGTGGTTTTCCCACTTGCTAACTCACTCGAACTTTCCAAGCTACTTTTAACCGTTTTAAAAGCGTTTAAAATTTCAGATGATACATTCAATGCCAATAGTGCAGTTAACACTAAGTACATCAAATTAATCATCTTCTGCCGTGGCTCCTTAGGTAGTGCCATGTGTATTTAATTTATTAATATATTTTACAAATAAGGTTTAGTAACAAAACAACGGTTGGCTATAATTTATCTACCAGCCATTGCACTTAACATATTGCCATATACAGCATTTAACTTACTTAAGTTACCCGCTAAAGCAGCAATTTGTTGTTTTGCTTTTTCAGCATCCTCAGCAGTTCCGTTCATTGCAGCACTAGCTTGGGCTAATTTGCCATAAAACTGATTCAAAGATTTTAAATGATTGTTACTTTCTTGTAACTCCAATTCGTAAATGGTGTTTAAAGAAGATAAGTTTTTAGTTAATACTTGTACTTGACCATGGAATTGTTTTGTACTTTCAGATGCTTCGTTAAAAGAGCCTAAAGATGTTGTTGCCTGATTTACAGCTATTGCTACTGAACCTAATGCTGTTGCTGCTTCTTTTGTTTTTGCAGAAAAATCACCTGTAGATTTAACTACATCACTAATTTCTCCCATGTTAGATACTGTAGTTCCTAGTTTTTGGAAACCAGAACTTAATTTACCTAAATTAGCTGGAGTAATATCTGCTTCTTGTAACATTTTTTCCATTGTTTTTAAAGCAGGATTACCTTTATCTGTTTCTAGTCCTGGAACATGCACTTCATGCTCATCCATTGCAGGGTAAATCATATACAATACACCATATCCTAAAAAGATAATTGCCTCTGAGTACAAACCAATTTGAAGAAATAAATCGGCCAACTTAGTGTGCATTAATTTTTGTAGTGCTCCAAAAAGTACAATTGCTGCTGCAATTGAAACTACTATATCAAATACTTTACTAACCTTAGGAGGAATTTTTGCTGCCATTTTTAGTGTGTTTTTTGTGTTTTAAGTTATTTTTTTGATAGTTGAAAGTAAAGGTGCAAATCTTTCTATTCTTGAAAGAAAGGGCATCAATAGGTTCTTTTAAATAATTCTAATATGTACTTTTTATTTTTTTGCTCTTGGAGCCAAATCAATTACACAACGAAATCCAATATAAGATTTTGCAGTATCTTGATATTCGTAAGATCTAGTTCCTGTTTGTAAGTAATAGCCAACATCTTTCCAACTACCACCTCTTACAACTTTTCTTTTCATTCTTGGAGGATCTTGATCTTTAGCATCATAACGAATATCTGGATTCATATCATGAACCATATTGTATGCACCTTCGTAAAAATAAGATTCCGTCCACTCTGCTACGTTACCAGACATATTATATAAACCATAATCGTTTGGCCAATAAGCATCGGCTCTCACAGTATAGAAACCTCCATCTTCTGGATAGTTACCACGACCAGGTTTAAAGTTCGCCAATAAACATCCTTTTTTATTTCTTAGATAATAGTTACCCCAAGGATACATTGAATTGGTTCTTCCACCCCTTGCTGCATATTCCCACTCTGCTTCACTTGGTAATCTAAAATCACTTTCTACAGCTCTTTTCTTTTTCTCTAAATAACTATTTTGGTAGTGTGTTCTCCAATGGCAAAATGCCACAGCTTGTTTCCAACTAATTCCAACTACAGGATAATTACCAAAAGATGGATGAGAAAAATATCTTTTAGCCATTGGATCATTATAAGAGTATGAGAAATCTCTCATCCAAACCAATGTGTCGGGATAAATTTTTTCATCATACTTTTTAATAAAGGTTTTTCTTTTGGCGTCTTTGTTTTCTAATTTAGCTGCCTCTTTCATATCAAAATATTCAATATGATAGACAATTTTTTTAGGATCTACCTCAATTTTACCATTAATTCTATCAGGAGCATCCACCATTAAAGCATTGCCAAGTGTTTCTAAACTTTTTTGATCATACTTAATGTCTTTTCTTCTTGACCAATCAACAGCAACTGAAGAATCGCCACCACCGTTGCTTGAAGTTTTAACATACTTTAATTCCTTCAATGCAATTGAATCTCTTGTCCAATAAACAAATTGACGATACTCATTGTTGGTAATTTCAGTAGCATCCATCCAAAAACCATTGATAGAAACTTGCTTATTACGAGCAGTATAGTTGAAGTTAATGTCTTCGTCACTTGGACCCATATGAAATGTTCCAGGAGGTACATATACCATACCAAAGGGCCTTCCGGCACTTGGTTTTGCTTGTGGGGCTGTGCCCATAAGCTGTCCATTATCAGGTGTTCCTTGCACCTTACTTTTTTTGTTACAAGCAACCATACTAATGAGTAAGGCTGGTAACAGGAAAACACTAAGTCGATTTCTCATTCTACTAAAATGATTGAAGGGTAGTGAACAAATATATAAAAATATGTTTTTGAAACAACTATTTTTTAAAAAATACCCATTATTAGGTATACATTAACGATAGTATTTCTCAATTATTGCCTTAAGAACGCATTCATGTAAACTTTAAACCATTCAAATCAATTTAGTTTAGACAGCCAAGTTAAACACTTAGGTTGTTACATAATTGCTAAAAACTCATTTAAGTTGTTTGTAGGCTCTAGACAGCTATAATTTTTGCACAAATAAAAGGTATTTTCGGCTTTTATTACTTTATTTAATAATAAAGGAAAATTATTTTTTTCAACATTCGTACTTTGAAGCAGTTTATTGGGTGTATAAGCTTGATTTATAACTGATAACGATTGCGTAAAATTTAGTCCTGTAACTACAATTTCTTTGGTTCCAACTATTTTTTCTTGCAAAATACTAGCCCAAATTCCAAATGATATTGGATATTTTACTAAAGCATCTGCCATAAATAAAATATTTTTTTCTGCTTGATCTATCCATTTTTGATTGTTAAAAATTACACCCAAATATTTTAAACATGCAGTTATTACAGCATTTCCACTAGGTGTTGCTCCGTCGTACACTTCTTTTTTTCTTACAATAACATCGGTTTGAGCATTGTTTGTATAAAAAAACAAACCATCGGTATCTACAAAATGCTCAATTACATAATCCATAACCTTAGCTGCTTTTTCTAAGTAATTACTATTGCCAGTAATTTCTTGTAAATGAATATAGGCTTGAATTGTATACGCATAATCGTCTAAAAATGCAGGTATTTTTGCTTGATTGTTTTTATAAGTATGATACCAAGCACCATTGTTTGCATTTAAATTGATTTCAAGAAAATTCATTGTGTTGATTGCTGTTGCTGAATAGGTTGTATTTGCAGTTGCAGCTGCTGCTTTACAATAAGCTGTTATCATTAATGTGTTCCAACCCAATAAAATTTTATCATCCAATGCTGGTCTAATTCTGGTTGCTCTATAACTAAACAATTGGTTATTACAAGTATGAATAAACTGCTGAAGATATTGACTGTTTATATTATTTTCCTTGCAAAATAAATTTCGATTTACGGTTACCCATAAAATATTGGTATGCTCCCAATTGCCTTCATTAGTTATACTATAGAATTTACAATATAATGTTGCATTTTCTCCAAGAATTTGCTCAATTTCTTGTTTGCTCCATGTATAAAATTTTCCTTCTACGCCTTCACTATCAGCGTCTAAAGCACTATAAAAACCTCCATTAACATCCATCAATTCTCTCTCTAAAAAAGCCAATGTTTCATGTATTGTTTGCTCGTATTTTTTTATTTGGGTAAGCTGAAATGCTTCGCTTAAAACTCCAATTAAAAGTGCATTGTCGTACAACATTTTTTCAAAATGTGGAGCTTGCCATTGTGCATCTGTACTATAACGTGCAAAACCTCCACCAATTTGATCGTAAATGCCACCATCTATCATTTTATCTAAACACAACAATGCTTGTTTTAAAGCTGCTTCATCTTTGGTGAAATGATAATGTCTTAATAAAAACTGAATAGAAAATGTTGATGGAAATTTGGGGGCATTGCCAAAACCTCCCCAAACTGTATCGGCTTGCTTTAATATGTTTTGAGCTATTGCATTGTTAGTTGATTCATCAAAAATGCTTGTTGAATTACTTTTGTTTGCTAGGCTACCAAAAAGATTAGATTTTAGTAAATGCTGTGTAAGATTTTGAGCTTGTTGTTCAATTTCATCCTGTCGTTCGGTATATGCTTTTGAAATATTCAACAACACATCTGTCCAACTATTTCTATTGTATGCTTTTACAGGTGGAAAATAAGTTCCACCAAAAAATGGTTTACTATCTGGCGTTAAAAAAACATTTAATGGCCAACCGCCACTTCCTGTTATTGCTTGTACAG
>JAGOUF010000099.1 GCA_018061385.1 Chitinophagaceae bacterium
GATGTATACACACCTGTTGGAATTTATTTGAGGCTGAGAGATAAATTTAGAGATACAATTTTATTAGAAAGTACCGATAATCATGCAGCTGAAAATAGTTACTCATTTATTGGAATTAATGCAATTGCTGGTATCGAAATTTCTTCTACAAAAAGTTTCGAGTTTAAGTTGCCCAATCAGCAACCAGAAAAAGTAGCCATCAATCAACAAAATGCAGTGCCCGATTTGTTGTGGAACTTTATGCAACGATTTCAACTCTCCTCCTTTGGAGAAGTTGGAGGAGGTGAAGAAGCTTTTGCACAAGGTTTGTTTGGATATTCTACCTACGATGCAGTTCAATTTTTTGATAAAGTTGAAATGTCAGTTTCTAAAGTCTCTCCTTTGGAGGGGTTGGGGGAGGTAATTCCATTAATGCGTTATCGCTTGTATCAATACGTAATTGCCATCAATCATTTTAAAGACGAATTGTTTTTGTTAGAAAATAAAATAGATGGTTTAGAAAGTGATATTGCTGCTGTTGAAAGTTTAATTAAAAGTAAAGATGTACCAACTTATCCGTTTGCACTAAATGGTGAAGAAACTAGCAATATTACTGATATTGCTTATAAAGAGATGGTACAAAAAGGGATTCAAAGTTGTTTACGTGGAGATGTTTTTCAAATTGTATTAAGCCGCCAATTTCAACAACAATTTATAGGCGATGAGTTCAATGTTTATAGGGCTTTGCGTAATGTAAATCCTTCTCCATATTTATTTTTCTTCGATTATGGCGATTATAAATTAATGGGTTCTTCACCCGAAAGTCAGTTAATTATTAATAAAGGGAAAGCCATTGTTCATCCAATTGCTGGCACTTTTAAACGTACAGGAAACGATGAATTTGATAAGCAAGAAACTGAACGTTTAAAAAATGATCCTAAAGAAAATGCAGAGCATGTAATGTTGGTAGATTTGGCCAGAAACGATTTAAGTAGAGCTTGTAAAAATGTTCAAGTAACACAGTATAAGCAAGTACAATATTACAGTCATGTAATTCATTTGGTAAGCGAAGTTGTAGGTGAACTTCCGTCAGGTACAAATCCATTTTTGTTGTTGGCAAAAACTTTTCCTGCTGGCACATTAAGTGGAGCTCCAAAAATAAAAGCCATGAGTTTGATTGATACTTATGAAACCACCCAACGTAGTTATTATGGTGGATGCATTGGTTTTGTTGGCTTTGATGGAAGTTTTAACCAAGCAATTATGATTCGTACTTTTTTAAGCAAGAACAACACCTTAACATATCAAGCAGGTGCAGGCATTGTTGCAGCCAGCAATCCAGAAAATGAATTACAAGAAGTAAACAACAAGTTAGGAGCATTGAAAAAAGCAATTGTGTTGGCCGTCTCCCTAAATCCCTCCTAATGGATGGACTTGAAGAAAGTTTATGTAGTCAACTTTTGTACTACTATTAAACTTCAGTGGCGTCGCACACTTGTACAAAAAAATAAACTTGAACAAACTAAACCAACTAAACCACAACGATAAAACGAATCAACGAAGCACAACGTTGTGTTTCGTTTTGCCTCAGTGTCTTTGTGGTTCAAAACAAATAGTATGAAAATTTTAGTTTTCGATAATTACGATTCATTCACTTACAACTTGGTGCATCTTGTAGAAAAGATAACACATGAAAAAGTAGATGTATTTCGCAACGATGAAATTGTATTGGATAAAGTAAACGAGTACGATAAAATTATTTTATCACCTGGCCCTGGTATTCCAGAAGAAGCAGGTTTATTATTGCCATTAATTAAAATATACGCAGCAAGCAAATCTATATTGGGTGTGTGTTTAGGGCATCAAGCAATTGGGCAAGCATTTGGTGGAACGCTAACTAACTTATCAACTGTATATCATGGAGTGGCAACGCCAATAAAAATTGTAAATCGTGAGTCGCCAATTGTGAGTAATAACACCAAAAATATACAAGCCCCACAACAACTCACTTCTCACCATTCACTATTCACTAATTTACCATCCACAATTGAAGTTGGCCGTTATCATTCATGGGTTGTTGATGCACAAAATTTTCCAGCAGAATTAGAAGTAACAGCAACCGATGAAAATGGATTTATTATGGCATTGCAACATAAAGTATATGATGTACAAGGTGTACAATTTCATCCAGAAAGTGTTTTAACACCAGATGGTGAAATGATAATGAGAAACTGGTTAAAACTCTAACCGCAGAGATCAAGAGCAGCAGAGATTTTGCAGAGAATCTCTGTGATAACTCTTTTGACTCATGTTCTCTGCGGTAAAAAAATAACAATGAAAAAAATACTCTCTTTACTCTTCGAACATAAAACTTTGTCCAAGCAACAAGCACACGATGTTTTACTAAACATTGGTAAAGGTTTGTACAATGAACATGAGATAACAGCATTCATGACTGTTTATTTGATGCGTAGCATCAGCATTGAAGAACTGCAAGGCTTTCGTGATGCCTTGTTAGAGTTAAGTGTGAAAGTTGATTTTGATGGACTTGAAACAATGGATATTGTTGGTACAGGTGGTGATGGAAAGAATACATTCAATATCTCAACATTAGCTTGTTTCATTGTTGCAGGTGCTGGACAAAAAGTAACCAAGCATGGCAATTATGGTGCATCATCCATCTCTGGTTCAAGCAATGTAATGGAGCAATTGGGATACAAATTCAAAAGTGATAACAGCCAATTAAAGAAGGAATTGGATGAAGCAAGTATTTGTTTTTTGCATGCTCCATTGTTTCATCCTGCATTAAAAATAGTTGGTCCAATCAGAAAAAATTTAGGAGTAAGAACATTTTTTAATATGCTTGGGCCAATGGTTAATCCTGCAAAACCAACATATCAATTAGTAGGTGTGTACAGTTTAGAAATGGCAAGAATTTATAATTATCTTTTACAACAAACCAACAAGCCATTTACCATCATTCACAGTTTAGATGGTTATGATGAAATTTCTTTAACCAACGATACCAAAGTAATTACACAGGCTGGCGAAAAAGTAATGACACCCGAACAATTGGGGAAACGTACTGTTAGTGCTGAAGATATTTATGGTGGAAACTCAGTTGAGGAAGCTGCAAAAATTTTTACTAAAATTATTAGAGCCGAAGGAAGCTTTGCACAAAATGCTGTTGTATTAGCAAATGCTGCAATGGCATTGAATTGTACAGGAAAATATGCAACTTACAATGATGCTTATAATGCTGCTGTAGAAAGCCTAGAAAGCGGAAAAGCAAATCAATGTTTACAAACTTTAATCAGTTTATAGTAATGAACATCCTCGATAAAATAATCGCCCAAAAGAAAATAGAAGTTGCTCAACGTAAGCAACAAACTTCCATTGCAGCATTGGAGCAAGGAAAATTCTTTGCCAACAAAACATTATCCTTAAAAAAGTTTTTATTAGATGAAACCAAAACAGGCATCATTGCAGAATACAAAAGAAAATCACCCAGCAAAGGAATCATCAATAACCATTCAACCGTAGAAGAAGTAACAACAGCTTATGCAAAATTTGGAGCAAGTGGAATTTCGGTACTAACTGATGAACAGTTTTTTGGTGGCACTTTAAACGATTTGTTGGCAGCAACAATTAATGAAGTGCCCTTGTTGCGTAAGGATTTTATGATTGATGAATATCAACTAATTGAAGCCAAAGCTTATGGAGCAGAAGTAATTTTATTAATTGCAGCTTGTTTAAGTAAGCAAGAAGTAAAACAATTTGCAACAACTGCAAAGGGTTTAGGCTTAGAAGTATTACTAGAAATTCATAATGAAGAAGAGTTAAACCATATATGTGATGCTGTTGATTTAATAGGGGTAAATAATAGAAATTTAAAAACATTTGAAGTAAGTATCGAAACTTCTTTACAACTCATCAACAAAATGCCCACAGAAAAGCCAGCAGTTGCAGAAAGTGGCATCAGCAATATAGAAACCATATTAACTTTACTCCAAGCAGGGTTTAAAGGATTTTTAATTGGAGAAAACTTTATGAAGGAAACCAATCCTGCTTTAGCATTTGAGCATTTTGTAAATGAATTAAAAACTAAATCATAAATAGAACTTTCTTTTCCCACTTTTTTTGAGAGGGGAAGGGTGAGGCTAAAACAACAACAATGAACATTAAAGTTTGTGGTATTACTGAGTTTAAACAAATGCAACAATTAGATGCATTAAATGTAGATTTTGTAGGAATGATTTTTTATGCTGATTCTCCAAGATATATTGGAGAGAAGTTATTAAAGAAAGACATTAAGAAAGCCGATTTTGAGTTTAAAAAAGTTGGTGTGTTTGTCAATCCAGAAATGATAGAAGTATTAGATGCAATTGACGATTATGGGTTAGATGTTGTGCAATTGCATGGCAACGAATCTCCAGAAATGTGTGAAGATTTATCAACCGAAGTAGAAGTTATTAAAGCATTTAGTATAGATTCTTCTGTAAAAGATATTGATGCATTGGTTGCACCATACGATGCAGTTTGCGACTATTATTTATTTGACACTGCAGGCAAAGCTGCTGGTGGAAATGGAGAACAATTTGATTGGAGCATTTTAGCAAAAGCTAAAATAGAAAAACCTTTCTTTTTAAGTGGAGGTATTGGTGCCGATGATATTGCTAAAGTTAAAGCGTTTAAGCACATCGATTTTTTTGGGGTCGATGTGAATAGTAAATTAGAAAAAGAGCCAGGTATTAAAGACATGGCGTTGGTGTTAAAATTTACACACGGGTTTAAATAATTACAACGATTGCTTTTGCTACATAATTTAAAAAAAGTAAAAGCCTGCTTATGCGTATTAAAGTTTGTGGAATGACTGATATAGACCAAATGCATCAATTAGGTGATATGGGTGTTCAGTTTGCTGGATTAATATTTTATCATAAAAGTCCACGTTTTGTTTTAAAACATGGGCTTAAGGGAGAAGATGTAAAACGTGCAAAATTAAAAGTATATAAAGTGGGTGTTTTTGTAAACTCCACACACGATGAAGTGATGAATATGGTAGATACTTTTGGTTTAGATATGGTACAATTGCATGGCAATGAAACACCATATTACTGCGATAAGTTGGCCGATAAAATTCAACTCATTAAAGCATTTCGATTTGCCGAGTATGATCATGTAGAATGGATGATAAAAGATTTTTACAATTATTGCGATATGTTTATGCTTGATACTGGCACTGTGCAGCAAGGAGGCACAACCAACTGGCAAAGTGGAGAGTTGCAATATGGAGGTACAAATCGTGTGTTTAATTGGAAAAGATTGGCTGGTTTAAATGTAGGAAAACCTTTCTTTTTAAGTGGAGGAATTGAACCAACAGATGCACCTGCTGTTAAACAATTTTTACAAGATCCTGTAGCTAAAGATTTGTTTGCTGTTGATGTTAATAGTCGTTTTGAAACAATGCCAGGAGTAAAAGATATGACCAAAATAAAAACATTTATCGAGGAGTTGAAATAGGAGGATTATGTAGCCAGCCTGAGAAAATTAATGAACTTCAGTGGCGTCGCACACTTGTACAAATGAACAGAATTGTGCTTTAATTATGAATCTTGTCAGTCTGAGTTTGTCGAAGACGGATTATATAAAAATATTTCCTGCAAAATTCGACAACCAATATTTGGGATTTTAAATTAGTAGTAAATGAAAATAGCTCACAATTATTATGTTTATATTGTTGAGTGCAGTGATAAAAGCTATTATACAGGAATTACGAATGATTTGGAAAGAAGAATAGAAGAGCACAATTTAGGTAACAATACAAGTTCTTATACATTTAAAAGAAGGCCAGTTGTGTTAAAATATTATGCTCATTTTTTTGACGTTAATCAAGCAATAGTTTGGGAAAAGAAAATTAAAGGATGGAGTAGAAAAAAGAAAGAAGCATTGTTTGTCGAAGATTGGGACGAAATAAAGGAGTTAGCAAAATCAAAAGGAAAACGTAACAATAAATAAATGATAATGTCAGGTTGAGCTTGTCGAAACCGAAGTGTTGAAACGATTCTATAACTCGCCTTCGACAAGCTCAGGCTGACACGATTTGTTGTTTTAAACAACGTATAAAAAGTTCAATAGAAATACAATCGTACAACTGTGCGACGCAACAAAAGTCAAATAGTAGTACTTCAGCTAAGTACAAAAAATAAAAAGGTAATCGAAAAAAGAGAAAAGATAAGAATTACAAAAATCAGCTTTGCGTTCTTTGTTCCTTTGCTGCTTTGTGTGAAATAAAAATAAAATGACAGAAACAAAAACATATCAAAACCCCACTGCACATGGCTATTATGGCCAATTTGGTGGTGCATATATTCCAGAAATGTTGCACAAAAATGTGGAAGAATTGCAACATCAATATTTGAACATTATTCAAGAACCTGCGTTTCAAAAAGAGTGGAGAGATTTGTTGAAAGATTACGTTGGTAGGCCAACTCCTTTATTTTATGCCCAGCGTTTAAGTGCTTTACACAACACAAATATTTGGTTAAAGAGAGAAGATTTATGCCATACAGGTGCACATAAAGTAAACAATACAGTTGGACAAATTTTATTGGCTCAGCGTTTAGGTAAGAAAAGAATTATTGCAGAAACAGGTGCTGGTCAGCATGGTGTTGCAACTGCTACAGTTTGTGCATTAAAAGGAATAGAATGCATTGTGTACATGGGCGAAAAAGATATTGAACGACAAGCACCCAATGTTGCTCGTATGAAAATGTTGGGTGCAAAAGTTGTGCCTGCAACCAGTGGTAGCAAGACTTTGAAAGATGCAACCAATGAAGCTATAAGAGATTGGATTAATAATCCTAACGATACACATTACATCATTGGAAGTGTGGTTGGTCCACACCCATATCCAGATATGGTGGCAAAATTGCAAAGCATAATTAGCGAAGAAATGCGTTGGCAATTAAAAGGAAAAACTGGTAATGAATTACCTACGCATGTATTTGCATGTGTTGGTGGAGGTAGTAATGCTGCTGGAGCTTTCTATCATTTTTTAGAAGAACCAACAGTAAAATTAGTTGCTGTAGAAGCTGCTGGTCATGGTGTAAATAGTGGTTTAAGTGCTGCTACAACACAACTTGGTAAGCCAGGTATTTTACATGGTAGTAAAAGTTTATTAATGCAAACTGCTGATGGACAAGTTGTAGAGCCACACAGCATTTCAGCAGGGTTGGATTATCCTGGAATTGGGCCTTTGCATGCTTATTTATTTGATAGTGGTCGTGGTACTTTTTTAAGTGCAACAGATGAAGAAGCACTTGCGTCGGCCTTTGAAGTAAGTAGGTTAGAAGGCATTATTCCTGCATTAGAAACTGCACATGCATTTGCTGCATTAAAGCAAATGCAATTAAAAAAAGAGGATGTAGTAATAGTTTGTTTAAGTGGAAGAGGTGATAAAGATTTAGCAACGTATATGAGTAACGTGTAAAACCACAAAGAAACAAGGTTCTTAACGTTGTGTTTCTTCGTGTCTTTGTGAC
>JAGOUF010000100.1 GCA_018061385.1 Chitinophagaceae bacterium
ATACTTTGTAAATACATAATAGGAGCATTGTTGTAGTTAGATTTAAAACTCAATAAAACACCGTTTTCATTTATTGCAGGTTCTACGGTTGCTTGAATATCGTAAAAAGCCTTGCTGTAATTGGCACTCCAAAGTTCGTAACGTTGCATTTGAACGGGCAATCGTTCTTCAAAACTTTGCCAATTTCTTTGTTCTTTCTTACTCCATAAAACCTCACTCAATGCACTCATTCTTGGAAAAATATGGTACTCAATTTTTGAAGTATTGGTAATGTATTCTGCCCAAACATTGGCTTGTGCACCCAAAATATATTTTTCTTCTTCTTTACTTAAATCTTTTGGTATAGGTTCATAATTATACACTTTTTCTAGAGGCAAAAAGTTGCCAATGGTAACGCTGTCTTCATTTTTAGTTTGACTATGATCAAAATAACACCAACCAGAAGGCGTCATAATAACATTGTGTTTTGCTTTTGCAGCTTCAATACCACCTTTTTCCCCACGCCAACTCATAACAGTTGCATTGGGTGCCAATCCACCTTCTAATATTTCATCCCAACCAATAATTTGTTTTCCTTTACTGTTGATGTATTTTTCAATTCTTTGAATAAAATAGCTTTGCAATTCATGCTCATCTTTAAAGTTTTTTTCTTTGATGAGTTGCTGACAAAATGCAGATTTCTTCCAACTAACTTTTGGACATTCATCGCCACCAATATGAATATAATTGGATGGGAATAATGGCATTACTTCGTCCAATACATCTTGCAAAAAGTTGAATGTAAATTCAGACGGACAAAAAACATCGTCGAAAACACCCCAAGTTTGTTGTACATTTTTTTGTGTTGTATCGCCATTCCAGGCAGTTCTTGGTGGATATTTTGTTGCAGCTTCAGGAAAACAACTAAGTTGAGGATAAGCAGCAATTGCAGCAGATGCATGACCTGGCATTTCTATTTCTGGAATAACTGTAATGTAACGTTTGGCTGCATAAGCTACTATTTCTTTAACTTCTACTTGTGTGTAAAAACCTCCATAATGCTTATTGGTATTGCCTTTACCAGGATATCTACCAACAATAGTTCCATTTCTAAATCCTCCAACTGAAGTAAGTTTTGGATATTTTTTTATTTCAATTCGCCAACCTTGATCATCGGTTAAATGCCAATGAAAAGTATTCATTTTATGTAAAGCAATATAATCTATGTATTTTTTTATATACTCTATTGGAAAGAAATGTCTACTTACGTCAAGGTGCATGCCCCTGTAACCAAATCTTGGTTCATCTTCAATTGTTAAACATTGAATATTTAATGTAGTTGTTGAAAGCGTAGTAGGTATTGGCAACAATTGTATAAGCGATTGAATGCCATAAAATGTACCAGCATTGCCATTGCCTACAATTGAAATATTTTTTTCTGATACAGTTAAAATATATTTTTCATTGGATGTAGTACTTGTATTGTTTACAATTGAATGAGTAGCAAGTGTAATACTATTGGCAGAAGTTGCAGTAACAATACGTAAACTTAAATCATAATATTTTTTCAAATAATCATTGAAGAAATTGGCAGCAATTTTATCTTGAGTTGTAGCTGCAACAATTGTTGTTTTACTAGTTAATTTAAAAATACCACTATGCCTTTCTAGTTTTGCAGGTGCTGGAATAATGGCAATATTTCGTTGTGCTACTATGCCAATCGTTTGAAGTAAACATACAAGAAGCAATATTTTTTTCATAAAAAATTGTTATGGCTGAACAATAAATATAGAAACATTTATCTAATGAAAACAAATCGCAACAATAAAAAAGCCATAAGCTTTTACACTTATGGCTTGGCGTTTTCAGAGGAAGAAGTTTTTGCTATCTCCACTCTCCATATAAAACAAAAGCACTCCAAAAAAATGGATGATTGTATTTTGGATTGGCACTTACCGTTGCTTGTGCATTTCTTAATGCTTGTGCATTGCCCATTCCTTTTTTCTCAATATTGTTATAAAATTCTTGTAACAATAAATTGGTGGTTTCGTCTGGAACTTTCCATAAAGAACCAATTACAGCATCAACACGATTGGTTAAAAATGCATTGGTGGGAGATATATAGAAACCTTTTATTTCTTCTTTGCTAACAGCAGTTTCGCAAGCAGAAAGTACAACCAATGAACTGGTTTGTTTGGTTAATCCATTGATTTCGGCAATGGTTAATTTGCCTTGATTGTTTTCGCCAGGGCCAGCAGCAAACAACAAATACGAGTTTTCAATTTGATCGTTGTCTAAAACTCCATGCGTTGCAAAATGTATATAATTGTATTTGCTTAAGCTTTCTTTGGCTTTATCTTCTGTTGCTTTTTCTTCAATGTACACAACCGAGCCTGGAATCATTTTGGCAATTTCATTTGCTTCGAGTGTTGCACCGGGTAAAGTTTTATCAGGGTTTCCAAAAATTGCAATAGACGATTCCATTTTTCTTTTCTTAAAATTCTTTCTAAAAATATCGATTTTACTAGTATAAAATATTGCAAAATCTTCCATTAAGAAATGAAACTTTTTACCCTCATCTACAAATCCTAAAGATTGAAATGGAATGTTGCTCAACTTGCCATTTGGAATAAAGCAAATATTCTTTTTGTCTTTTAAATCTTCTTGAATAGGAGTGATGAGCAAATTGTACAATCCATTGGCTTCAGTTTTAAAATCTCCTCTTACGTCATCTACTGGTTTTAATGTACTTCTTAAAGTAACTGCACCAGTGCCTGTTGCATTGTTGGGGTTTCTTAAAATACTTAAAAAACGTGCAGCTTGTTTATTGATATCTTGCTTAAGTTCAATGGTTTTTATTCCTGTTTCTTTATTGGTTACAGTAAAAATTAACAATTGATTGTCGTTAATGATATACAATACTACAATGGTACTGTCTGGAATATCATCTATGTAATTTTTAAAACTCTTTGGATCTGTGTTAGCGAAATACGATTGTAAATCGGGGTATTTTTTTTGTAATCCTTCAATGTAATTGGTGTAATCGGCTTCGGTTACATTTTTTACACTTTCTAAAGATGCAATCAATTGTTTATTTTGTTCTTTTTCGGGTTTTCCTTTTTCTTTTGAAATGGCTTGATCTACTGCATTTTTCTTTTGTAATAATTCTCCACCTTTTTTAATTGCATCGGATTTTTCTTTATCTGTTGTTGCAAAGCCAGCTTTTTCTGCTTGTTCTTTTACAGCTTGGTTATTGCTTTTATCGGCATAATACAATGCATCTTCTTTTTTACCCAATTTGGCTAAACTAACAACTAGCTTGTTGTATAAATCTACTTTTCTAAAATCGGCATTGTATATTTTTTTTGCTTCTTCTCCACCAAATAAATTTTGAGCACTATTTTCTACAATTACTATGGCTTCTTTAAAATAAGTACATGCACTATCAAACTTGCCTTGGTTGTAAAAGAATAAACCATACTCGTACAATGCCATCCAAGTGTATTTGCTATTGTCTATTCTTTTGGTAAACTGTGTTGTTTTATTATAATAAAACTCTGCTTTTTGGTTGTTGGTTTGAGCAGCATATAATTTACCTAAATACATACCTGTATTAATGTATAAATCGGTTTCATTACTTTTTTCTGCCAATGCAAAAGCTTCTAATAGATACTTTTCACTTTGTGCATATTTATTGGTTTCAAAATACAATGTGCCTAAAAAAGATGAAGAAATAGTTAACATTCTACCAGCTTTTTTTTCTGTTGCTAGTTGATAGCCTTCGCTTAAATATTTATCGGCTTTTGTATAATCTTTTAAATAAAAGTACGATTCGCCAATATTAATAATAGCCAATATTTTAGCTTCAGAAATTACTTTAATGGTAGATAAAAGTTGGTTTGTTTCCATGAAATATTTTAAAGCATTATTGTAATCGGCTTGATAAAAAAATACTGCACCAATATTATTTAAACAACCACTTCTACCAGTAACATCTTTTTCATTAATATAAATGCTATCGGCCATTTTATAATATTTAATGGCATTTATTCCATCTGATTTGGCTTCGTACACTAAGGCTTTATTAAAGTAAGCTTCGGCCATTTGCCAACTATTATTCAAATCTTTAAAAATATTGTAGGTGCTATCAACAGCACTTTGTGCTTTGCTTAATTCGCCTTGAATTATGTATAAGAAAGTGAGGGCCGAAAATCCATAACCTACATCGGCTCGGCTATTAATGCTGTAAGCTATATCAATAGATTTTTGGTATTGGCTTCTTGCTTCGTAAAAATCGCCTTTACTTTGTATGGCACTTCCTAATGCCCTATAAGTAATTGGTAAAGCTGTTTTTTCTCCCAATGAATCATAAATATGCAATGCTTTTTCAAATAGTGGAATAGCTTTGTTAAAGTCTAATTTGCTGTTATTTGCAAAGCCTAGTGAACGATAGCAATTGGCTTCTAGTTTTTTATTTTTCTGTTCAATAGCTACATTCAAGGCTTGTTTATAATACACATCACCTTCATCTATTCTATAATTTTTATAATAGTTCTGTCCTAAAATGCTGGCTGCATAATATTCATTGTTTTTGTCGCCAATTTCTTTAGCCAATTGTAAACAGGCTAAACCATATTTTATAGATGTATCGTTGTTAAAATAATAAGATGCTTCTGATAGTTGATAGTAACTATTTACAATATCGGATTTGTTTTTTGATGCAATGTTTAAGTGATGCCATTTAAAGTAATAATCGAAAGCTTTTTGATATTGTTTGTCGGTATTGTACACATCGCCAATATCTGATAATAATCCTTTTAAGTTGCTTGAATCTTTGCCTAATGTATAGTAGTGAGCAGAACTATCATAAGCTGCTAAAGCCTTAATTTTTTCTCCAGTTTCTTTATACAGACCACCAATTTTTTTCCAAGAATAACCAAGTCCAGAAAAGTTTTGTGCAATTCGTCTGTATTGAATGGCTGTTGTGTGAGCTTCAATGGCAGAATCGTATTTGCCTAAATTCCAATAGGCTTGTCCAATATTAGATTGAGAAAAACCAGCAGTACCATAATCTTTAAAAAATAAAGAAATATCTTTTGATGTTGAAAACTGTTCAATTGCTTTTCTATAATTGGCAAGTTTAAATTCAATATCGCCAATTTCGTTTAATACATCAGCAATATTTTTCTTATCGTTCATGGTTGTATAAGCAGCCAATTGTTCATTATAAATTTGAAGCGATTTTTGTAGTTCACCTTGTCTTTTGTACAGCCTTGCCAATCTTCCTTGTACTGTAATTGCAGATTGTAGACTTGAATAATTATTTAATGCTTGATAACTTGTAATTGCATTTTCATAATGATAAACCCCTTTTTTTAGTTCTCCTTTTGAAGCTTGAATAATACCTGAGAAGTGATGGTATTTGGCTAAGAATGAAGTTTTTTGTGCTGGCTTTAATTTTGAGTTTGCTTTGTTTATTTCGGCAAACATTTTTTCAAATGATTTTAAAGCTTCGTCATCTTTTCCCATGGTGTTATACGTAAGCCCACGTTTTAAAAGTGTTTGAGCCATGAAATAATCATTGCCACAAAGTGAGAAATAATTTGCTGCACTATCGCAAGTGGATAGTATTTTATTGTATTCTTTTTGATTGTCGAGTAATGAAGTGTAACAATAATGATAATATCCTGTTACACAGTTATCTTGTAAATAAGGCAATACCAATTTAGCTGCTTCAAAATAATTAATGGCTTCAGCATCTTTATTGTTGTCTGCTAAATCGTTGGCATCACTTATCCAATCTGTAACAAACCCTTTGTCTTTAATAATGCCAATATTTTTTTGTAGAAAATATTTAAGTTGAATGGGTTTGTTTTTATTGGCAATTACACTATCATAAATTTCTTTCTTGCTATAAGGTGCTTTATTGCTAACCCATGTGGCAAATGTTTCATTCATTTTCCAAGTATTGCCAATGTATTTTCCTGGGTAATTGTTTACAAAATGTAAGAACATGAAAACGTCTTTTGCATTGCAATCTCTCATTACATCAAAAACACCACGACCTTGATAACGCCCTTCAGTCATGGGTTGTTTTAACGAATTAAAACTGGTATCATCTTTTAATGCTTCATAGGTTTTAACTACATCTTTTGCTCCTTCAGTTAATAGGCTATCTTCTAGTTTTTTACTATCTCTATAAAATAAACTTTCTATATCGTATAATGGATCTCCATTTAAATTATTAAACTGAATATCTAATAAAGCCAATTCAAAGAAAATACTTCTATAAGATAGTTTAGGTACTTCAATATTTAAACGTACATAATCGCCAACTCTAATAGTATAGTTTTTATTCTTACCAGTTTTATCAGTAGGTCTAATAATAGCAGTGGCTTTATTTCCTTCAACTTCAATTATACTAGCATAACCTATTTCTAGCGAACTTCTATCGTCACCAGATTTGTACACACCTTTGGCAACCCCTGTACTGCCAATTTTTACACCCAAATTTTTACCACCATTAATGGATGCAACAACACTATCGTTGGTAATATTATTAACAGCAGTAATTCTAAAAAACATTTCTCGTTTTTCGGTTGTACTTGTTTTTTGAGCAGTTACTTGCATTAAACAACACAAGCTGATGCTTACAAAAATGAATAGTTTGTACATTGTATAAATTTGGTGTAAATTAAATTAAGCAATTTAAAAAAACAATACGTAGTAGTGGGTATAAAAGAAAGAGCAACCTTTTGGGTTGCTCTTTCTTTTATAGTTTAAAAACATTATTTAGCAGGTGCTACACTACCTGGTTTAATACCTGTAGTTTCTAAGGTGTATTTATATCTTTTAATGGCACTCGAAATAGCCGATACTATTTCACCTTGGCCACTTTCGCTATTGATATAATCTTCTTCCTCTGGATTACTAATAAAACCAATTTCAATAAGTACAGCAGGCATTGCAACAGCTTGTAAAACCCAAATGCCTTTACCACGTTGTTGTGCTTGGCGGCTTGGACGTCCAGTTTTTTTAAACTCATCTTCAACTGTTAAAGCCAATCTTGCACTTCTATCAAAAAATTGTTTTGTTTTAATAGAGTACAACATCATTTTTTCTGGATCGTTGGTGTCAAAATCTTTTAATTCTTTTGCAGTAACACTATCCATGTATAAATCTTCATGTTCTTGTAGTGCTTGTTCTTTAGCACCGTTCTTACCAATTCCCCAAATAAATGTTTCTGTACCTTTTGCCACACTTGGGCTGTACCAAGTACGGTATTGTGGTACTTTTTTGGTGTACTTTTTCTTTTTTTTATAGTAGGTTACTGTTTTGTATCCTATTTTTTCAGAGTGTCTAGTACCACTTGCAGAGTTACAATGTATGGAAATAAATAAATCGCCTTTGGCTTCGTTGGCTTTGTTGGCTTTTACTGTTACTCTATCAAAA
>JAGOUF010000101.1 GCA_018061385.1 Chitinophagaceae bacterium
ATCACACTACAAGCAAGTGGCTTAACCTGTAGTATGTGTAGCAAATCAATTTATAAATCGTTAGTGGCTGTATCATTTGTGCAAGATGTACAAAGTGATATTAAAAATTCAGCTTTTATAATTACACTAAAACCCAATATGGAAGCTGATTTTGATGTACTAAAAAATGCTGTTGTAAATGCAGGGTTTTCAGTAGCGTCTTTTAAAATAATTGCTAATTTTTCTGAGCAAACAGTTAAAAATGATGCCCATATTTTGTTCGATCATAAAACGCTTCATTTTTTAAATGTTCAGCCACAAACATTAAATGGAACAAAAACAATTCAGTTGGTAGATAAAAATTTTGTTACCAATAAAGAAGCAAAAAAATATACTAAGTTAACTACCATGAAATGTTATGAAACAGGGTTTATGGAAAGTTGCTGTTCAAAAAAATCTACTGCAAGTAGCAATCGTGTTTATCATGTAACAGTGTTATAAATTAATTTTATGAATTCAAAAATTCCCTTTCTGTTTTTATTGAGTTTATTTTCTTTACACATTAATGCACAATCTGCTATCGGATTTCAGGCACCTGAAATAAATTTAAAGTCTCCTGACGGAGCTGAAATATCACTTTCAAGTTTAAAAGGAAAAGTGGTAATCATAGATTTTTGGGCAAGTTGGTGTATGCCTTGCAGAACTGCCAATAAAACTCTTACTAAATTGTATGAAAAGTATAAAAGTAAAGGGTTAGAAATTTATAGCATTTCTCTAGATACAAATAAAAATGCTTGGAATAGAGCTATTAATAATGATAAAATGGTTTGGCTGAATGTGCTTGATGAAGGAATGATTACTGCCACCAATTGGCGTATTGGTTATATACCATTTACATTTATTTTAAATCAGAGAGGAAAAATAGTTGCTGCAGATGTTGTTGCAACAGACATAGAAAAAGTAATTCAACAACTATTATGAAACGAAAATATATATTAATTTTTTGCTTATGTTTTAATAGCTTAGTGCAAGCTCAAGAGCTGTTTGTATTAACAGAACCAGCAAGCAATATGGCTGCAAAATCATTGGGTTTTAGAGCCATGAATTCGATGATGAAAGAAACAAATGGAACAGGAATAAATTATCATTTAATGCCCGAAATTATGTGGGGTATTAATAAACTTTGGATGATACATGCACAAGGATTTTTAAGCAATAGGAACAATAAATTGGTAAGTGAAGGAGGTAGTGTTTATGCAAAGTATAGATTTTTAAGTAATGATGATGTGCATAGCCACTTTCGTTTGGCAACTTATGCAAGATTAAGTACCAATAATAGTGATATTCATCAAGATGAAATTGAAACCATGGGGCACAATAGTGGTTATGAACTTGGTTTAATTGCTACACAGTTATTAAATAAAATAGCTATTAGTGCATCTATAAGTTTTGAAAAAGCAATGGACAATGGATCTAACAATAAATTTCCTGCAAGCCAAGCCAATTCAGCAACCAACTATACATTATCTATTGGCAAATTAATGTTGCCTAAAGAATACATCTCTTACAATCAAACGAATGTGAACTTAATGGTGGAATTTCTGGCTCAACGATTGAACAATGGTAAATCATTTGTAGACATTGCACCATCAGTTCAGTTCATTATTCACAGTCAAACAAGAATAGATCTTGCTTATAGGTATCAACTACATAGTGACATGCTTAGAACAGCACCCAATGGCTTTGTTGTAAAGTTTGAATACACATTGTTTAATTTATTTTAATTGAACCGTCAATAATTATTTCTAGGAAATTAATAAATGCAATTTTCATTTTAGAAATAGCTTACTTTTGAAACAATGAAGAAATCAATAGCAATATTAATGTTGGGTTTGTACTTGTTTAGTACAACAGAAGCTCATCAGTTATTGAAATTGCCCATTTTAGTACAACATTTTTTTCAGCATAAAACAGAAAATAGCAATATTACTTTTCTCAGTTTTCTTAAAATGCATTATAGCGAAACTGTTGTGTATGATAATGATTACGCAACAGATATGCAATTGCCATTTAAAGCCCACGATGATAATTTTTGCATAACTGCAATGCCATCTTTACCCACTCCAAAATTTGAAGTAGAAATTCTTTTATTCCCAATAACAGAAGCTGAGATTCCAATAAAAAACGATTCCCGGTATTCATTTATTCCTACTAACGAATTCTTTCAACCTCCACGGCTAGCATAATTTAATAGCTGTATTTTTTACTACAATTTGATTAATTAGAATTTATACGTAATGCAAATATGCAAGGCAATAGGCTTGTTGTAAATGCATATTTATATAAGTACTAATAGAACTTGATTAAACACTTATCATAAAAAAAATGATAGTTTTAATACAGCAGCTAGCAACAACTTTCTTTTACATTAAATATATTTTATGCTATATAGCATTATTAATTTTTCAATAAAAAACAAGCTGATTGTTGGTTTGTTTGTATTGGCATTAATTGTTGCAGGCGTTTTTGCTGCCACTAAATTGCCAATAGATGCAGTGCCAGATATTACCAACAATCAAGTATTAATTATTACCTCTGCACCAAGTTTAGGAGCTCCAGATGTTGAACGTTTTATTACAGTACCTGTTGAACAAGCAACACGAAATGTACCTGGTATTGTAGAACAAAGAAGCTTTAGCCGTTTTGGATTAAGCTTAGTAACCATTGTATTTAGTGATGAAACAGATGTGTTTTGGGCAAGGCAACAAGTAAGTGAAAGATTGGTGCAAGCTCAACAACAAATTCCTACAGGAATTGGAGTTCCGTCATTGGGTCCACTTACAACAGGATTGGGAGAAATTTTTCAGTACGTTGTTAAAACGAAGCCTGGCTTTGAAGGCAAATACAATTTAGCTGAATTGAGAGATATACAAGATTGGATTGTAAGAAGGCAATTGTTGGGAACTGAAGGCGTTGCAGACGTAAGCAGTTTTGGTGGTGATGTAAAGCAGTTTGAAGTTGCAGTAAATACAGAGAAGTTACATAGTTTTCAATTAACTATAACAGATGTTTTTAAAGCATTGAACGATAACAATGAAAACACAGGTGGAGCGTATATTGAAAAGGGTCCGAATGTATTGTTTATAAGAAGTGAAGGGTTGGTGAAAAATATTGAGGATATTAACAATGTTGTTGTAAAACGTGTGAATGAAACACTGCCAGTTTTGATTAAAGATGTTGCTACAGTGCAATATGGTAAAGCCATACGTTATGGTGCAACAGTGTATAACAATGAAGGTGAGGTTGCTGGAGCAATTGTAATGATGCTAAAAGGAGAAAATAGCAATAAAGTAATTAAAGACATTAAAGAGAAAATTGAAACCATTGAAAAAAGTTTGCCTGAAGGAATAGTAATTGAACCATTTTTAGACAGAACAAAAATGGTAAACAATGCCATTGGAACAGTAGAAAAAAATCTTTTAGAGGGAGCTTTAATTGTTGTATTTGTATTGGTAATTTTTCTTGGAAATATTAGAGCAGGTTTGGTAGTTGCATCTGTTATTCCTTTAAGTATGTTGTTTGCACTTATTCTAATGAATGTATTTGGTGTTAGTGGAAACTTAATGAGTTTAGGAGCATTGGATTTTGGTTTGTTGGTAGATGGTGCTGTAATTATTGTTGAAACTGTGATGCATAGATTAGCAAAGAATACAATGTATAAAGAAGCTACTCAACTTAATCAAGATCAAATGGATGATGAAGTTAAAACGGCTTCTAGTAAAATGATGAGTGCAGCAGTGTTTGGTCAAATCATTATTTTAATAGTTTACTTGCCCATTTTATCGTTACAAGGTATAGAAGGTAAAATGTTTAAGCCAATGGCACAAACAGTTTCATTTGCAATTATAGGAGCGTTTTTATTGTCGTTAACTTATGTGCCAATGATGTCGGCATTAGTACTCAGTAAAAAAATAAGTCTTAAGCCAAATTTTTCAGATAGGTTCATTCAAAAATTACAAACTTGGTACAAACCAATTCTAAACAAGGTCTTGAGTTTCCCTAAAACAGTTATTGCAACTGCATTTGTATTTTTTGGAATATCATTGGTTGTATTGTTAAATATGGGCGGAGAGTTTATACCCAAATTAGAAGAAGGCGATTTTGCAGTTGAAGCAAGATTGTTGCCTGGCTCATCATTAAGTACAACAATCGAATCCACCCAAAAAACAGCAAAAATATTGTTAGATAAATTTCCTGAAGTTTTGAAAGTAGTAACAAAAATTGGTTCAGGAGAAATACCTACAGATCCAATGCCTATTGAAGCTGCTGATATGATGGTGATTTTAAAAGATAAAAAACATTGGACATCGGCTAAAACATTTGATGAACTAGCAGAAAAAATGAGCACGGCATTGGCTGCAGTTCCTGAAGTAGCTACAGGATTTCAGTTTCCTGTACAAATGCGTTTTAATGAATTGATGACTGGTGCAAGACAAGATGTTGTATGCAAAATTTTTGGTGATGATTTAGATTCATTAGCTGTTCATGCAAACGAGTTAGGTAAAATAATTAACCAAGTAAATGGAGCAAAAGATTTATTTATTGAAGCTGTAACTGGTGTTCCACAAATGGTTGTAACATACAATAGAGCTGCAATTGCAAGATTTGGTGCAAGTATTAAAGACATTAATACTACACTACAATCCGCTTATGCTGGTGCTACTGCAGGATTGGTTTTTGAAGGTGATAAACGATACGATTTAGTTGTAAGATTAAACAATGAACAAAGAAAAAGTGTTGAAGACATCAACAACCTAATGGTAGGATTGCCAAATGGAGATCAAATTCCATTAAACATGTTGGCAAATATCGAATTGCAAGATGGACCTTATCAAATTCAACGAGAAGATGCAAGAAGAAGAATTACAATTGGTTTTAATGTACGAGGACGTGATGTGCAAACCATTGTAAAAGAGTTACAAGAAAAAGTCAATCAACAACTCAGCATTCCGTCAGGATATTATATTACTTATGGTGGTCAATATGAAAATTTGCAACATGCTACAAAACGTTTAAGCATTGCATTGCCCATTGCTTTAATGCTAATTTTATTTATGCTATACTTTGCTTTTGGGAAAGTAAAATACAGTTTATTAATTTTCTCAGCAATTCCATTATCTGCAATTGGTGGGGTGTTTGCTCTTCTGTTAAGAGGTATGCCATTTAGTATTAGTGCAGGTATTGGTTTTATAGCATTGTTTGGTGTAGCTGTTTTGAATGGCATTGTATTAATTACAGAAATGAATAAGTTAAAACATGAGAACAGGTTAAGTATAAAAGATATTATTATCGAAGCAACACAAGTTAGATTAAGACCAGTATTAATGACAGCAGCAGTTGCGTCACTTGGATTTTTACCAATGGCATTAAGCAATGGTGCAGGTGCCGAAGTACAACGTCCACTAGCAACTGTAGTGATTGGTGGATTGTTAACAGCAACAGTTTTAACTTTATTGGTTTTGCCTTGCTTGTATTTATTAATGGAAGAAAAAAAGAAACAAATGAAACAAACAGCAACTGTAGTTGGTATAATATTGTTGCTTGGTTTTGCAAGCACAAATCAAGCTTATGCTCAAACAAAAAGCCAGTTACTTACATTAGAACAAGTAACCAATTTGGCTTTAACCAATGCACAAACTTTAAAAGTGAGTAAACTACAAGAGCAATATCATCAACTCATGTTGCAAACCAATAAAGCATTTCCTAAAACACAATTTAGTACAGAGTTGGGCAATTACAACAGTGCTTTTTTTGATACAAAAATTGGTGTAACACAATCTTTCTCATCTGGTAATTTTTATAAGCAACAAAAAAATTTATTGGCTACTTATTTAGAATCTGCAAAAACAAATACGGTTTTACAAAAAGCAGCATTTACAAAAACAGTGCATCAATTGTATATTTTTTTGCAGTTGTTACAAGCTAAAAAAATCTTGTTTGTTCAACTAGATAGTCTTTATAACAATTATGCAACAATTGCAAATTTGAGATATCAAAAAGGGGAAACTAACTTGCTTGAAAAAACAAGTTTAGAAAATAAAGCCAATCAAAGTAAGTTACAATGGCAGTTGTTGCAAGATGATATGAGTATTTTACAACAACAATTTAGTATTCTATTGCAAAACAATGTACTTATTGAAGCAGCAGATTCACTTTCAAATCAACATCAGCTTTTCGATACAAGTTTATACGTCAATCATCCATTTATACAATGGAATAAGCAACAACAGAATGTTGCAATTGCAGAAACCAATGTTGAAAAAGCTTTACTAAAACCAGATTGGTTTGTTGGTATTAACAACCAATCTTTAATTGGTTGGCATCAAAAGAAAGATGCTTCAGAATCTTTTTATAATGCAGGCAAACGATTCTCTTCACTAGTATTTGGGCTAAATGTATCTATTTTTAATAAACCTCAAAAAGCCAAAATTTTAGCATCGGCAAGCAATGAAAAAAAGTTTGAAGCCATGACGCAAGTGGCTTTGCAAGAATTGCAAATTCAGTTGCAGAAATATTATTTTACGTATGCTCAACACAATCGTTCAATAGAATATTTTGTTCATAAAGGATTGCCCCAAAGTAAACTCATGATTCAAACAGCGGGTTTAAATTATAAAAATGGACAAATCAATTATTTTGAATGGACCAATGTAGTGCAAGAAGCATTCACCATTCAATTAGATTATTTAGAAGCATTAAAGAACAAGCAAATAACTGCAACGGAGTTGAATTATTTGTTGCAGCAATAATCTATTCAATACAAAAAGATTCTCAATTATACAATACAGTTTAATTAAAGAAAAAAATTATGAAATACAATTCATGTAAATTAAAAAAAATAAATAATACTTTATACAAGACAATAGTTGTATTGGTATTATTTGCTTTTGTAGCTTGTAACAACAAACAAAATATAGAGCAGGAAACTATAAAAAAAGAAAGTGAAACTTTAGTAGCATTAACCAAAGAACAACTCACCATTGCGAAGTTAAACGTAGGCAATTTTATAGCAAAAACAATGCATGTAAACATTAAAGTAAATGGAGTAGTAGATGTTCCTCCACAAAGTTTGGTAAGTATCAGCTTCCCATTAGGAGGCTATTTAAAAAGTACTCATTTATTGCCAGGGACAAGTGTAAAAAAAGGCGAAGTCTTGGCAATAATGGAAGATCAAAGCTATGTGCAGTTGCAACAAGATTATTTAATTGCAAAAGCTAAAATGGAGTTTTTGCAAACAGATGTTCAGCGACAAAAAGAATTAAGTGATGCAGATGCAACAAGCAAAAAGAATTATCAGTTGGTGTTGAGTGATTTTAAAACACAGCAAATAATGATAAAGGCTTTGGAAGAAAAACTTAAAATAATTGGAAT
>JAGOUF010000102.1 GCA_018061385.1 Chitinophagaceae bacterium
GCAAAAACCCAATACATAGCATATTGTGGTTAATATTGGTTTTCTTTTGTATATCGGGGCATTATGTTTTGTTGAATGCTCAATTTTTAGCCATTGTAAACCTTATTGTTTATGCAGGTGCAATTATGGTATTGTTCTTATTTGTAGTTATGTTAATGAATTTGAACAAAGAAACCGAGCCTCAAAAAAATGTATGGATGAAGTTAGCAGGTATAATTGCTGGTGGCTGTTTTTTAGTTAGTACAAGTAATGTTGTATTTAATGCACAAACAGTTTCTAAAGAAATTGGTGGTAAAAATGTAATGCTTAGTGAAGGCTCTATTGGTTTAATTGGCAATTTAGGTAAAGTGTTGTTTAACGATTATGTTGTGCCATTTGAAATTAGTAGTGTATTGTTTTTAAGTGCAATGGTTGGTGCCATTGTTATTGGTAAAAAAGATTAAAAGTAATCCATCGTTCATGGTTGAAAAATCACGAATTTTTGATAATAAATTTAAAATAACAACTATAGTTTAAACACTATGGTCTATCAACAAGAAGATGCCTATACAATATTATATTTATTTATCGCTGGCTTTATTTAGCATTGGAATTGTGGGTGTGTTAACACGTAGAAATGTAATCATCATTTTTATGTGTATCGAGTTAATGCTAAACTCTGTAAATCTGTTATTGGTGGCATTTTCTAAAATGCACCATGGTGCAGCTTACTTAACAGATAAAGCTACAACTGTTGGTACCGATGGACAATTATTTGTATTTTTTATAATGGTTGTTGCAGCTGCCGAAGTAAGTGTTGGCTTAGCAATTATTGTAATGTTGTATAGAAATACAAGATCAATAGATATTAACTTTTTAAACAGATTGAAGAATTAGTTTTTTTCTACTTGAAGAAAACACAAATACTTTTTTCTGCATTAACTAACATATAAATGAAGTCCCTTTTTGGGGTTTAGGGTTTATGAACAAATTGGTTTATTTAGTTCCATTATTACCGTTGCTTGGTTTTTTAATCAATGGTTTGGGGCGTAAGTCGCTGTCAAAAACATTCATTGGCATCATTGGCAGTGGTGCAATTTTGGCTTCTTTTATTATTAGTTTGGTATTGTTTGTAGAAGTAAAAGATACCAATGGTTTTATTGCCAATGCTTTTCATTTTATTAATATTGAAAACTTTAATGGAGCAAAACCATTGGTGATAGATTTTGCTTTTCAGGTAGATCGTTTATCGGCATTATTTCTATTAATTATTACCGGTATTGGTTTTCTAATTCATGTTTACTCTATTGGTTATATGCACGAAGAAGAACCACAACATTTTGGAAGATATTTTGCCTACTTAAATTTATTTGTATTCTCTATGTTGTTGTTGGTATTGGGTGCCAACTATGTAATTATGTTTATTGGTTGGGAAGGTGTAGGCTTATGTTCTTATTTATTAATTGGCTATTGGTTTAAAAACGACAATTACAATTATGCTGCTAAAAAAGCATTTGTAATGAACCGTATTGGAGACGTTGGATTTTTACTAGCTGTTTTTTGGATTATTGCCAAATTGGGTACTGTTGCTTATGGTGAAGTTTTTGCTTTGGCTGGCAACCTTACACCATTTGATATTACAGGAATTACATTGTTGTTGTTTGTGGGTGCAATGGGTAAAAGTGCACAAATTCCTTTATACACTTGGTTACCCGATGCAATGGCAGGTCCAACACCTGTGAGTGCATTAATACATGCTGCAACTATGGTTACTGCAGGTATTTATATGATTGCTCGTAGCAACGTATTGTATAGTTTAAGTGAAATAACACAACATATAATTGCAATTATTGGTATTACAACTGCCTTGCTTGCAGCTACAATTGCCATTAAACAAAATGACATTAAAAAAGTATTGGCTTACTCAACTGTTAGTCAGTTAGGTTATATGTTTTTGGGTTTAGGTGTTGGTGCTTATACTGGTGCAGTCTTTCATGTAATGACACATGCATTCTTTAAAGCATTGTTATTCTTAGGTGCAGGTTCTGTAATACATGCCATGCATCATGAACAAGATATAAGAAATATGGGTGGATTGAAAAAGAAATTACCCGTTACTCATTTAACTTTTTTGTTGGGTTGTATTGCTATTGCAGGAATTCCACCATTTAGTGGTTTCTTTTCTAAAGATGAAATTTTAGCTGCTGCTTATGCAAAAAATCCTATTTATTGGGGCTTGGGTGTTGCAGGTGCGGCCATGACAGCTTTTTATATGTTCCGTTTATATGCTACTACTTTCTTAGGCAAGTTTAGAGGAACACAAGATCAAGAACATCATATACACGAATCTCCAAAATCAATGACCATTCCTTTAATGGTATTGGCATTGTTAAGTGTTGTTGGAGGTTTGGTTGGAATACCAGAAATATTGGGTGGGCATCATGAATTGCATGGTTTTTTGTCGCCTGTGTTGTTGTCTGAAAAAACGCCTCATATTGAGCATAGTACAGAATATGCTTTAATGGCTGGTTCTGTTGCAATTGCAGCAATTGCAATTTTATTTGCCATTAACAAATACAGTAAAAAGCCTGAATTAAACGAACCAACAGGTGCAGGAAAAGTATTGGCCAACAAATGGTATATTGATGAATTGTACGATACAATTATTGTAAAACCATTCATGTCTTTTGCCAATATTTTAAAGAATATTATTGAAAAAAATATTATCGATGGATCGGTAAATGGTGTAGGAAAATTGGTGCAGTATTCTGCAAGACAAATACGATTGGTACAAAGTGGTTTGATCGGCAATTACATTATGATTATGGTTTTAGCCATTGTTGTATTTGTACTCTTGTGGTTTTATGATATATCAATTGTAAGATGGGTAGGAAAATTGTTTAATTAAGCTTTACGAAAAAAATATTATGATTCCGGTACTACTTATATTTATTCCATTGGTTGCAGGGCTATTCACTTTTTTTGTAAAAGGGAATGCTAGTAAGCAATTGGCATTGGCCTCATCTGTTGCAACTTTAGCAGTTAGCTTGTTGAGTATTTTTGTATACACATCGGCTAAGTTTGGCAATTTTGATGCAAGTTGGATTCCAACATTAGGCACTCGTTTTACTCTTTCGTTAGATGGTATGAGTAAAATGCTTACACTTTTAACAGCAATTTCTTTTCCAATAATTTTTGCGGCAACGTATAAAAATGAGTACAAAAATGCCAACCAGTTTTATGCATTAATGTTGTTAACGCAAACTGGATTAATGGGTGTTTTTCTTGCAGCAGATTGTTTATTGTTTTATTTCTTTTGGGAATTGGCCATTATACCTGTTTACTTTTTATGTAGTATTTGGGGTGGAGAAAAAAGAATTGCAGTTACCTTCAAATTCTTCGTGTATACATTCTTGGGTTCATTGTTAATGTTGGTGGGTATTTTGTTTTTATATTTTAAAACACCACACCACAGTTTTGCCATTAAAGATTTTTATGCACTAAAACTTACAGCTCAAGAACAATCATTGAGTTTTTGGTTATTCTTTATAGCATTTGCTATTAAAATGCCCATATTTCCATTTCATACTTGGCAGCCAGATGCTTACGAACAATCTCCAACTGCTGTAACAATGGTATTAAGTGGCATTATGGTTAAAATGGGCATATTTGCTGTGATTCGTTGGTTGGTTCCAATATTTCCAGATGCAGCTCATTCAAATGCAATGTTGATTGTAGTACTTTCTGTAATAGGAATGTTGTATGCATCGTTAATAGCCATGAAGCAAGATGATATGAAGCGATTGATTGCTTATTCATCCATTGCTCATATTGGGTTAATGTGTGCAGCTATTTTTTCAATGAACGATATTGGACTAAAAGGCGTAATGATACAAATGTTCAACCACGGAATAAATGTTATTGGCTTATGGATTGTAGCCGATGCAATTGAACAAAAAACGGGCACTCGTAAATTGAGTGAGTTGGGAGGTTTAGCACATAAAGCTCCAGTATTGGCTATCATGTTTGTTGTATTGGCATTTGCCAATATTGCATTACCATTGACCAATGCATTTGTTGGTGAATTTTTAATGTTCAACGGTTTATTTGAGTTCAATGTTTATATAACTGCAGCAGCTTTAATTAGCATTATTTTAGCCGCAGTTTATACATTAACAATGGTGCAAAAATTATTTTATGGTAACACAGTTACTGCAACAGAAAAAACAGGAGAAGTTGGGACGAATGTGCAATTAATGTTGGCTGTTATAGTTGTGGTAGTTATTGTATTTGGGGTGTATCCTCAACCAATGATTGATTTAACAAAAGATACTGTAAATGCAGTATTTGGTAAATAATATTAATGAATAGTGGTGTGAAAACACTACAATTAAATTTTCCTTTACAGGGTATATATTCGTATGAATGCAATAATACTTTCTGCTTTATTGGGCGTGGTAATGATGTTTAGTGGCATTGCTACCAATAGCAAATCAACCATCAAAAACATTGCTATTGTTGCTTTGGTTATTTTATTGTTGGGCAATTTAGCCGAAACATACAATTGGTTTGCTTTTAAAATTGATACTAGAGGTATGTTGGTTTTTGGCAAGTTTGGTTTGTTTTTTAATACCATTGCTATTGCATCTACTCTAATATTTGTAATATTAAGTGGTAGCGATATTGTAAAAGTGGGCAATTATCCAGCCGATTATTTAGCACTTATCTTTTTTGTGTTGTGTGGAATTGGGGTACTAACAAGTTACAACAACTTATTAATGATGTTTTTGGGCATAGAAATTATGACTATACCATTGTACATTTTAACAGGTTCGGCAAAGAAAAATTTAAAAAGTAATGAAGCATCCTTAAAGTATTTTTTAATGGGTTCGTTTTCTACAGGATTGATGTTAATGGGTATAGCTTTAATGTATGGTGCAAGTGGCAATTTTGGTATTTCGTTAATTACGAAAGAACAAGTAAGCACATTCATGCAACAAATGCCAATATTGGAAGTAGTTGGTTTGTTGTTTGTATTTGTAGCCATGTTGTTTAAGGTGTCGGCAGCTCCATTTCATTTTTGGACTCCCGATGTGTACGATGGTTCTCCAAGTGTATTTACATCCTTCATGGCAACCATTGTTAAAGCAGCAGGCTTTATTGCTTTAATTACTTTGTTTTATAACAAGAGTGAAGAAATGGGCACACTTTGGAAAATTGTATTGCTCATTGTAACCGTTTCTACTTTATTAATTGGAAATATTACTGCCGTTTTTCAACAATCGGTTAAACGCATGTTGGCTTATTCTAGTATTGCACAAGCTGGCTTTATGTTGTTTGCTTTATATGCAAAAAACGACTTAGCTAAAGAAGGTATTTTGTTGTATTCTGCAGCATATTCATTGGCAACCATTGGCATTTTTGCAGTATTAATTAAGCTTGAAGATCATAGCTATGAAGGCTACAATGGCTTAGCAAAATCCAATCCTGTGTTGGCTATTACATCAACTATATTTTTATTTTCATTGGCTGGCATTCCTTTAACTGCTGGTTTTTTTGCTAAATATTATATGTTAGCTGCTGTATTAAAAACTGGTGGAACTTTTGCAGTTACATTGGTAATTATTGGTGTTTCGTTTGCAGCAGTAAGTGTGTATTATTACTTTAAAGTAATACAAGCTATGTACTTTAAAGAAGGCACACCAACCATTATGCCTTTTACAAATAGGTTTAAATATGCGTTAATAGCATTGGCGGTAATTATAATTGTATTGGGTGTTTATCCAGATGCATTGTTGGGTTGTTTCTACTTTTAATATCAACTAAAAATTTTAAAACTCATCTATATTTATAGATGAGTTTTTTTATGTAGTTCTTGTAAATAATACAATGGCAATTATTAAAAAATTAAACATCATTTGCACCAATCAATAAATTAATCCTATAAAATGTACATTTCTCTTTTATCTTTATTCAACCTAATTTTTAATTGAGTACAATGACTATTACCGATTCTTTTTTATTGGCATTTCGTACAGTTAAAGGCAATAAACTACGTACTGGCATTACGGTAACCATTATTGCTTTTGGCATTATGGCATTAATAGGCATTATTACAGCCATTGAAGCCATGAATCAAAGTTTAAAAGAAAGTTTTTCTAGCATGGGAGCCAATGCATTTAGTATTAGATACAAAGATTCTAATATTAAATTCGGTGGAAGAAAATTAGAAAAATCAACAAAAGGGAAAGAGAAGAAATCGAATTTAGATAAAGTAATAAGAAAAGACGATGCTGAATATTTTAAAGCCAATTATCACTTTCCATCATTGGTAAGTATTTATAGAAGAGGTGGGGGAGGAATTGATTGTAGTTATGAAAATAAAAAAACCAATCCCGTTACAACCATTTTTGGAGGCGACGAAAACTATTTAACTGTTAATGGATACAACATTGTACAAGGACGAAATTTAAATAATTTAGATGTAAAAAGTGGTAGAAATGTTTGTTTAATTGGCAGCAGTACAGCCTTAAAATTATTTGGCGAAAACCCTGAAAAGCCTTTGGATAAAATTATCAGGGTTGGAGGAATACCATACAGAGTAATTGGTGTTTTAAAAGAAAAAGGATCTAGTGGTTTTTTACGACAAGATGATGTGGTGATTTCTTCATATACCAATATTTCTCGTTTACAAACAGCGTCATCTTCTTTTTTAATTGGTGTAATGGTAAACAATGTTGCCGAGTTGGATGTTGCCACAAGTGAAGCTACAGCTGTGTTTAGAGCTGTAAGAAAACTAGAGCCAATTGATGCCGATAATTTTGCAATTGAAAAAAGCGACAAGTTTGCCGAATTGTTCATTGGGTTTTTAAGCAGTATTACTGGTAGTGCAGGTGCCATTGGAATGATAACTTTAATTGGTGCTGCCATTGGGTTAATGAATATAATGTTGGTGGCTGTAAACGAACGTACCAGAGAAGTTGGATTAATAAAAGCAATAGGAGGCAAGAGTAGTAATGTAAGGCAACAGTTTTTATTTGAAAGCGTAATTATTAGTTTAATGGGTGCTTTTTGTGGTATTGTTTTAGGAATTTTAGTGGGAAATATATTTGCCTCTTTTTTAAATACAGGTTTTATAATTCCTTGGAATTGGGTTTTTGCGGGAATAATAATTTGTAGCTTAGTTGGGTTATTGGCTGGCATTTATCCTGCAATGAAAGCTGCTAAACTAAACCCAATTGTTGCATTAAGGTATGAGTAAATTAAGTTCTAATACTTAGGGCAATGAATATATTTATCAGTATTGGGTCTTCGAATATAAATAAGAGAAATCTCAATTCCACCTCTGTTTACACTTGCAGTTTTTAATGAAGATGTATTGATATCGTAAGT
>JAGOUF010000103.1 GCA_018061385.1 Chitinophagaceae bacterium
ACCAATTTTGAAGATTGGGTAAGCAATCAGTTTGGAAAAAGGTTGTTCAACATTTTTTTTAAAACATATACTGAAAAAGTTTGGGGCATTAGTTGCAAAGAAATTTCTGCCGATTGGGCTGCTCAACGCATAAAAGGTTTATCGTTAAGTAGTGCAATACAACATGCTTTTATTAAACCCAATTCTAGCAACAAAGAAGGGATAATAAAAACATTGATTGATTCGTTTCGTTATCCTGCAAAAGGCCCAGGAATGATGTGGGAAGCTTGTAGAGATAAATGTATAAAAATGGGCGTTGAGGTAAAAATGAACCATGCAGTAAATGGTTTAGTTTTTGAAAACCAACAATGGACAATCAATTTCAAAAACCAATCTAACCAAACAGGCTTTGATTATGTTTTATCATCTACAGCAATCAGAGATTTAATACCTACAATTCAACCAACATTGCCAACGAAAGCCATACAAGCTGCACAGGCGTTGAGTTATAGAGATTTTTTAACAGTGGTTTTAATTACAAAAGACAAAGACTCTTTTAACGATAATTGGATTTATATACACGACCCAAGTGTAAAAGTTGGCAGAATTCAAAACTTTAAAAGTTGGAGTCCGTTTATGGTTCCCGATGCTTCAATGGCTTGCTATGGCTTAGAATATTTTTGTTTTGAAGGAGATGGAATGTGGCAAAGCAGCAACGAAACTTTAATTGAATTGGCTAAAAAAGAAATGCAACAAATTGGGTTAATTGATGCTGCAAATGTGGTTGATGGATATGTGGTAAGGCAACCTAAAGCTTATCCTGTGTACGACCAATTATATAAACAAAACGTTGATGAAGTTAGAATGGCTTTGCAACAGTATGAAGGTTTGTATTTAGTTGGAAGAAATGGAATGCACAAATACAACAACCAAGATCATAGCATGATGACGGCAATGTTGGCAGCAAAAAATATTATTGCTGGCAATAATTTATACGATGTTTGGAATGTAAATCAAGATGCCGAATACCATGAAAGTGGTGATAGAGGCTCTAACGAAGGAGGAAGATTAATACCAACCCCAATAAATTAGTTAGCTATATTTTTTATTAAAGTAATGTTGTTTACATTGCTAATATCGTACAAGCTAATTCCTGTTTTTACCAAACACACCAATGTATTTCCCAAACAAATTACATCGCTAAACGAGTTGCCTTTAATGTATTGTTTAATAATTGGTGCATTGCTTTGTTTAATATTTATTATAGCCAATCCACTGTCTTCGCAAGCAACAAATAAGGTACTGTCTTTATAACCAAGTCCTTTAGGGTTGGGTAATGGCAATGTGTTTAACAAAACCGGGTTTGTAATAGTACCAATTCCATAAGTATATAAAGCATTGGTTGCTGTGCCACAACGAGTGCCACTTCTTAAAGTAACAAAAGCAAATGTGTCTTTTGCTACAACAGGGTCGCAGGCTCTAACATGCACCGCTTGCGAAAGTTTTACTGGTCTGTCGGGGTTTGTTAAACTATAAATGTACATTCCTTGTTGTCCTCCCAAAAATAGCTTATCACTATATGGATAAATGGTTTCAATCAGTTGCCCAACTTCAACTTCGCTAACAAATTGTGGTTGAGATGTGTTGGTAATATTGTAAGTTTTTAATTTGGTATCATCGGCTATATATAAGTAATTATTTACAATGGTAAACCTTGCTAAAGAACCACCAACACCAACAGTACCAATTGCAGCACTGCTATCTGCCGATTTTTCGCAAGCAACAAATATTGTTACACAAACAATAACAAGGATAAAAAATATTTTTTTCATGTAATAGTTTTAAAAGTTATAACAGCCATTGTAGCTCACAGAATCTTTTTCCCAACCAATAACAACACCTTTTTTTAAATCAACACATTCGTAATAACCATTTTCTGGAGGTACGGGTAAAAAGCCCTTCACTAAAAAAGCATCTTTAATTCTTGATGTTTCAATGGGTTGCTGAATGTTAGAAATATTAATTACCACCATATCATTAAAACTATTGGTGTATAAGAAGTTATTTTTTATTGAAATTTCATTGCAGCCTAATACTTTAATAAAAGCAAACCTTTGGGCATTGGCAGGTATAGAATTATCAATTACATGAATGCCTTCGCCAACTTCGCATTGCAATAAATAATTTTGATACGCATAAATGTTGCCTGCTTTTTTAACTGTATGTGGCGTATCAATTGTTACTTGTTTTAAACTTAAAGCGTTACTATAAATTGGCTTATATCCCATAACTTTATAGTTTTCGTTGCCCTTATTGGTGCAATTTTTACCAGCAACCATAGCCATTGATAAAATAAATATTGCCAATTTCATATTGTTAGTTTATTTGCAAGACACTTATTTTATTTTATAGCTGCACAATACATTGTAATCAATTTGTAAAATATGGAAGAACTTAATTTCAACTTATCAAAACCCATTGCCATTGGATGCGATCATGCAGGGGTTGAGTATAAAGACGCTACTAAAAAATACTTAGAAGCAAAAGGATTTATAGTTACCGATTTTGGAACAAATGGACCAGCATCGGTAGATTATCCAGATTTTGCACATGCTGTTGCAACAAGTGTTGAACAAGACGAAACAGCTTTTGGTATTTTATTTTGTGGCAGTGCAAATGGTGTTTGCATTACTGCCAATAAACACCAAGGTATAAGAGCAGGGTTAAGCTGGGAAAACGATGTTGCCAAACTAATTCGTAAACATAATAATGCCAATGTTATTTGTATTCCTGCACGTTTTGTTGCATTGCCATTGGCATTTGAAATGATTGATAACTTTATGAATACAGCGTTTGAAGGTGGTCGTCATGCCAACAGAGTACATAAAATTGCTTGTAGTTAATTTGTCCAATATCAATTTTTAAAACAAAAAAAATAGTTGTATGAAAAAGTTTTTCTTCATTCCTTTTTGTTTGGTAACCCTTGCGGTTGCTGCACAAAACAATAAAGATGCAAGCAAATTTGCATCTACCATTACTCAAAAAGATTTAAAAGATCAACTAACCATTGTTGCTGCAGACGATATGGAAGGCAGGGAGACAGCAAGTCTAGGGCAAAAAAAAGCAGCAGCTTATATCGAAGATCAGTTTAAAAAAATTGGCTTAAAACCAGGCAATGGCAATAGTTATCAGCAACTGTATCCTGTATATCAAGATGAACTTAAAAGTGCTTCATTAAGTTTATACAACATCAATTTCGATGTAAATAAACATTTTACAGCAAACTTATCCAGTAGTGTCAATGGTGGCTGGGCTATAAAAAATGTTGTGTATGTAGCTTACGGAATGAGTGATAAAGAAAGAGACGATTATAAAGATGTTGATGTAAAAGGTAAGTGGGTAATGTTGTTAGATATTAGCCCTGCTGATATGGAAAAAGGAGAAAGTTTTATACCCGGGCCTTCTCGTTTTGGATTGAGTGGAAAAATTAGAACTGCTATGCAAAAAGGAGCAGTTGGTGTGTTGGCCGTTTCAAAAAGTTTTATGAAAGAAAATCAACCTGCACCTTCTACTCTTGGCAACATGTATATGAAAAAAGAAGGTTCAGGATCTGGTGCAAGCAATGCAATTCCTGTTTTGTCAATTTCATACCAAGCAGCAGCATCTGTATTAACAAAAAATATAACATCATACACAGAGCTTAAAAATCTTCCAATTGGTGCTTATGCTACCGATGGACAAGTTCGAATTGTAAAAGAAACCAATCAATTAGAAAGCTCTAATGTTATTGGTGTTTTAGAAGGAACTGATAAAAAAGAGGAGTATGTTGTATTAACTGCACACTACGATCATTTGGGAAAAAGAGGTGATGTGGTTTTTAATGGAGCTGATGATGACGGAAGTGGAACTGTTAGCGTAATTGAAATGGCTGAAGCGTTTGCCGAAGCAAAGAAAAAAGGAAAAGGACCAAGAAGAACAATTGTTTTTATGACAGTGAGTGGAGAAGAAAAAGGATTGTGGGGAAGTGAATATTATGGAGATAATCCAATTTATTCCTTAGAAAAAACAACTGTAAACTTAAATACAGATATGGTTGGAAGAATTGATCCATCGTACAAAGGCGATAGTTTAAATTATGTTTTTGTAATTGGAGAAGATAAATTGAGTAGCGATTTATTAAAAATAACTGATAGTATCAATACTCATTTTAAAATGGAATTGGATAGAAGATACAACGATCCCAAAGATCCCAATCGTTTTTATTATAGAAGCGATCATTACAATTTTGCTAAAAAAGGGGTGCCTATTATTTTTTACTTTAATGGTGTTCATAAAGATTATCATAGAGAAAGCGATACGGTAGAAAAAATTAATTTTGATGTAATGGAAAAAAGAGTTCGTTTAATTTTTACAACAGCTTGGGTAATGGCCAACAGAGAAAATATGTTGAAGAGAGATTTACCATTGAATATGCCAGGGCGATAAAAAGTAAAATCAACTAACTAACGATAGCTTATTTTTTTTTGGTTGAAATACATTTCAATTTACATTCGCAAAACAATGATGAACAATAAACATATTAAGATTACGAAAAAACAGCCTCTTTGAGGAAGTTGAGTAAGCTTTGTATGTACCACATAAAAAAAGTTTAAAAACCTTCCTCTAAAACAGGAAGGTTTTTTTATTATTAGAGTTGAGTAAATGGCTTGGTTGGTTTTTAAAGTTCAACAAAGAACAAAGCGTTGAAAAGTGCGATGCTTCGACTACGCTCAGCACAGGCTGTACAATGTTGAGTAGAAAATAAAAAGCCGGCAACCATAAATTATTAATCATAAACCCTTTTTGCATAGCAAAAAGAAAAAACAAAAATTGGGGGGAAACAAAAATGAAAGTAGCCGTTGTAGGAGCCACTGGCTTAGTAGGTACAAAAATGTTACAAGTACTTGCACAAAGAAATTTTAATGTAACAGAATTAGTACCTGTTGCAAGCGAAAGAAGTGTGGGCAAAGAAGTAGACTTTAAAGGAGAAAAATTTACAGTTGTTGGTATGCAAGCTGGCATTGATGCAAAGCCTGCTGTGGCTATTTTTAGTGCTGGTGGTAACACAAGTTTAGAATGGGCTCCTAAATATGCAGCAGCTGGCATTACAGTAATTGACAATAGTAGTGCATGGCGAATGGATCCTACAAAAAAATTAGTTGTACCAGAAGTAAATGCCAATGTGTTAACTGCAGAAGATAAAATTATTGCTAACCCAAATTGTAGTACCATACAAATGGTGGTCGCGTTGCAACCTTTGCATGAAAAATATAAAATTAAGAGAGTCGTTGTATCAACTTATCAAAGTGTTACTGGTACTGGTAAAGCTGCAGTTGACCAATTGTTCAATGAAAGAAAAGGTGTAGAAGGTGAAATGGCTTACAAGTATCAAATAGATTTGAATGTGATACCACAGATAGATGTGTTTTTAGAAAATGGTTACACCAAAGAAGAAATGAAAATGGTGAAAGAAACTTGTAAAATTATGCAGGACGATAACATTAAAGTTACTGCAACCACTGTTCGTATTCCTGTTGTTGGTGGCCATAGCGAAAGTGTAAATGTTGAATTTGAAAATGAATTTGATTTAGAAGAATTGAAAACATTGTTGAGCAATGCTCCTGGTATTGTATTACAACAAAACGATGCAGAACAATTTTATCCAATGCCTTTGTGGGCTCATGAAAAAGATGAAGTTTTTGTTGGAAGATTGCGTAGAGATGAAAGCCAACCTAAAACATTAAACATGTGGGTTGTAAGCGATAATTTACGTAAAGGAGCTGCTACAAATGCTGTACAAATTGCAGAATATTTAGTAGAAAAAGGATTGCTATAGTTTTATAATTTCACACAAAGCTGCAAAGTCTACGAAGTACACAAAATGTTTTGTATGAATTACGATCTCTTTGTGGCTTGATACTCTTAATAAGCTTTGTGTGAAATTATTTTACATTCCTTCTGTATCTGGCAATGATTGTAGCACTTGTCTTTTCATGGCTTTATTAACTAAATAAACGCCAATTAGTGTAATTATTGTACCAATAATCAATCGTAATGTAATGTGTTCGTTTAATAAAAAAGTGCCAATTGAAATTGCAATTATAGGATTTATGTAAGCATATATAGAAGCCAATGCAACAGGTAAATGTTTCATGCTATATATAAAAGCAACAAAAGCAATAATAGAACCTGCAAAAGTTAAGTAGGCAATAGCAGCCCAAGATGCAGTAGGAATTGCTGAAATTTGAATATAGCTACCTGAGCCGTAACTTATAATAAACATAAGGCAACTACCAAATAACATTTGCCAACCCAACCCAAAATATGGATTGATATTTACCTTTTGCTTTGATATGCTTATAGTGCTATAACTCCAAGAAATTGTTGCAATACCCGCCAATAAAAGTCCAATAAAATACCCATCTGTTTTTGTGCCAAATGCACTTTCATAAAACACAACACCAATACCTACAATACCCAACAAAATACCAATTACGGCAGCTAGGTTTATGTTTTTGTTGTTGTAAAAAAAGTATTCAATTAATACAACACACAATGGATACAATGCACCAATAAGTGCACCTAAGCCACTAGGTATATATTGTAAGCTCCAAGTACTAAAACCGTTGGCAAATACAAAAGTAAAAATGGATAGAAAAAACAATTGTTTCAATTGCTTTTTAGTGGGTAAGGGTTGTTTACGCACCAACATAAAAAAAGAAATAAACAATGTTCCACCAATAAATTGACGAATGGCAGCTAACTGTAATGCTGGCATTCCGGTTACGCCAAACTTCATAGCAACCCATGTAGTACCCCAAACAATTGATGTAACACATAAAGCTAAATAGGCTTTTTGTTTGGAGTTCATGTACTAAATATTTTACTAATGCTTAAAATGACGCATACCTGTAATAACCATTGCTAAATTATGTTGAACAGCATAGTCAATACTGTCTTTATCTCTTATACTTCCTCCTGGTTGAATAAAAACTTTAACACCTGCTTCGTGAGCAATGCTTACACAATCGTTAAAAGGAAAAAAAGCATCACTTGCTAAAACTGCACCTTGTAAACTAAAATTAAATTGCTTAGATTTTTCAATAGCCTGACGTAAAGCATCAATCCTAGAAGTTTGTCCACAACCCTTGCCAATGAGTTGTTTATTTTTAATTAAAGCAATGGCATTGCTTTTTAAATGTTTGCAAACCAAATTGGCAAATATTAAATCATTTTTTTCGACTACTGTTGTTGTTCTTCCTCCAACTTCTTTCCATTCTATAAAATTACCATCATCGTTTTGTTGAGAAAGAGTTCCATTAAGAAGGCTTTTTGTTTGTACCGAGTTT
>JAGOUF010000104.1 GCA_018061385.1 Chitinophagaceae bacterium
GCCATAATAATTGTTTACTTTTCATATATCGTATTTGTGAAATGAGTTAATTTAATTAGAATCTAAATGTTACGCTTGTGAAATAATTTAAGCCATAAGCATAATATAATTTTGGAGGAAACTTATTGATATTTTTATCGGCATAGTCAAAACGCAATTGTTCAAAACCGCCAGAAACAATGTCTTTATTGTTCAACATATTGTTTATACCTGCATTAAATACTAAGAAAGTACTGTTTTTAAATCCAAAACTTTTTGGCAATTTCCAACTCCACCCTCCAAAAAAGTCGATGGTATAATTAGCATCCAATTTTGTTTGCCCTAAAATTGATTCTCTCAATTCAACATCGCTTGGCTTATTAATATCCAAACCTTCAACTGCTGTAAAAGTTCTTCTAATTGGATTATAATCTAACCAAAGGTTATCGTAATAATTGGCACTTAAACTTATAAACCAATATTTAGGACTACGATAGCTTAAACCAAAACTATAAGCATTTTGTGGTGTACCTGGAACTCTATAATTCTGAGAAAAAATTAAATCTTTGTTTAAAACAGAAGCATCATTGTCTAAAGTTACTGTAGCTTCTTGGCGACTATTGAAATAATATCTACCAACAGATGCTGCTGCATTCATGGTAATATTTCTTGCAACTTTTGCTTCAATACCAAACTCACCACCAAAATGTAATTTATCGATATTGGTTAAGCCGTAGTTTACAAAGTTTCTATAATCATCATGATAAAATGTTAGCACATTCATACCATCTTCAAACTGTGAATAGTAACCAGTTAATCTAATTTTTAATTTAGGTGCATTTAAAACATATCCACCTTCAACAGTTTTTATTTTTTCGCTGGTAGTATTGTCTTGAATAAAATCTCTTGTACGTGGAGAAATATATACATTATCAAATAATGGAGCTCTAGTTAACATTGCACCATTTACATAAAAGTAATTCCTACCATCTAATTTATAAGTGATACCGCCTTTTATAGCATAGTTATTGAAGTTATTTACTGGTGCTGCTCCAAAAGAATTGTTAGGAAACAATCCTGTTTGAGTTCTACCAACTCTCCAAAACTGAGTATTCGATAATTCAGCTGCTGCAAAAAAGTCTACTTTCTTAAACTTAAATACACCTTGAATCCAACTGGCAGCTCTACGAATATCAATATCATAATCGTAACCAAACTTGTCGCCTTTGTATAAAATTCTGTTAGGAGTATTTAAATCGTTTTGGTTGGCAGTTGAACTATTGGTAGCAACACGTTCTGCAAACTGATTCAAGTTTACATAAAATTCGCCACCCAACAAATCTTCTACAGTTTTATAATAATTGTTTATTTGAGATTGGAAAGAAACACCGCCAGTTAATTCTACATGGTTGCCAATAGAACTATTGAAAACCGAATTAAAGTTTAAGCGTTTGGTGTTAATTACTCTGTTCTCTAAAATATATCTACTTCTTTTACCAGTAACTGTATTACCAGTAATGCCATTTGCATTTTGTATAGAAGCAATACTGTTTCTATTTACATCATACAAACCAGCCCAATTAATTTGGGTTTTATTAATATCAGATTGCATGGCATTCAATACTTCTTGCTGCAAGCCACTACCCAATTGATAGCTAGGTAAATATCTGTAGTAATCTGGTCTTGGATCAGGAGCATTGTACCAATCCAATGCACTTGTACTTCTGTCGCCAAAAGTTGCACTTATGGCAGTTGTAATCGTAGTTCTATTGTTAAAACGATACTCATCGTTTAAAATAATTGTTGGTTGATTGCTTTTTGCAACATTGGCATTTCTTTTTTTACCATTTTGCATTCCCCAACTTGGGTTATAATAATTATCACCAGTTATAGTACGCATTTCGTTAATTGCACTTCCTTGTCTTCCGCTTTCGGTAGGAGCAGCAAATGCAGCTAACGACAATAAGTGACGTTGACCGAGACGTTTGTCAACTCCAAAATAGTAACTATAACCATTGTAATAAGTACCAGGTACATAAGCTTCATCAGCACCTCTAAAACTACCAGCAAAAACAAAGGCCCAGCCTTTTTTGCTAATACCAGTACCATGATAAAAAGTCATACGATGTGTATAGTTTCTATTGCTAAGAGCATAGCCAATTTGCGTTTGTTTACGTTGCTTACTTGCTCTAGCATCAATGGAACTAGATGTAGAAATATCGCCAAAAGCAAATGTGTTATAACGCAAACCAATAGATACTTCTCTGTTACGCATTACATCATTTAAACCTCCCCATAAACCAAATGGAGTAAATCCATTGTCTAAATTATCCATGGGAATTCCATTCAAATAAGTTGTGTTTAAGTCTCCATCATACCCTCTCATTCTATAACGAACGGCATTGAAGTTAAAAGACATTACTGAAAAGAAAGGATCTCTTCCTGCAGTTAATACACTTGATACATTTTGAGCACCTCCATCACCTTGATCATTTTCATCAATGGTTACAACAGCAATGCCATCGGCCATTACATCTTTAATTTGATCGGTAATAAATGTGTCTCTTACTGGGGCAGCAGTTACAACTGGTTTAGTAGTTGTTTTTTGTTTTTTTTGTGCAATTACTGTTGTGCTAAAAAACAGTAACAATAAACACAAGTTCGTTAGTTTAACCATAAAGTAGTTTTAATCCAATCTGCAAATTTAAGCTCTATATTGGTATAAAGTTCAGCTAAATCGGTAGATCATAAAATATTCATACACTTTTTTATGGGCGGTGGGCTTTCAAATAATTATCTCAGCCATAGTTTTGGGCTATTCGTTGCTACTCCCATGCGTTAGTGCATGGGGGTATTCACTTCTATCCCACGCCTTTAAACTTTAGTAAAAGTTTCAGCAAAAAATACATTTCCAATTCACTACAATTCTTCCAATATTTTTTCAGCAATTACCAAATCAACTGGTCTTGTAACTTTAATGTTGTTATAATCTCCATCAATCAAATGAATAGCTGTTCCAAATGCTTCAACAACGGTTGCTTCGTCTGTAAAAAAATCGCTATAAACTTGCTGAAATGCAGGTATTAAGATGGAACTTTTAAATGTTTGTGGAGTTTGTACAATGCGTACTTGTGTTCTATCTGCAACAACAGATGCGTTGTTTGGTTGTATAATTCTAATACTATCAGTTGCAGCAACAGCAGGTATTGCAGATCCTTTAAGCAAGGCTTGCTCATAACAATTTTTTATCAATTGTTGACTTACCAAACACCTAACACCATCGTGTACAAAAACAATACTTTCCTGTTGTACAAGTGCCAAACCGTTTTGTACACTGCTGTATCTTGTAGTTCCACCTTTTGTTATAGTTACTCTATTGCCTTCTAGTAAATTATGTACAATTGCTTCTCCTCTTTCAATATGTTCTTCTGGTAAAACCAAAATAACTTGCATATCATCATACGCTTGTAAAAAAGTTTCCAATGTATAGGCAATTAATGGTTTACCTTTTAATAATAAAAACTGTTTAGGAATAAATGCACCCATACGTAATCCATTTCCACCAGCTACAACAACAGCAACTTTTTGCATAATAATTTTTATGAATTGATGATCTATATCAGTTTAGCAAATCTAACTCAATTTCTATTTTGCTATGTAACAAACACATTATAATTGAATATAAGTATGGGAATCTTTATTCAACTAAAGTTAGCAACAGACCTCCCAAAAGCCAATACATAGAAGTATGATTCATGTTTCGATTACTTTATAACCACAATCGCTTTAATTTTACACAACTTTGCAACTTATCCAAATGAAAAGCAATGAAATTTTGGCTGCAAAAAAATAAATAAAATAACTTATGAAAAAAGTTTTTGTATTATGTATTGGCCTAGCTGCAATTGTTGCATGTAATAACGCAGCTACAGAAGAAAAAGCAAGTAAAGACACTTCAAGTCATTCAATGCCAACTGTTGAACAAACTGGTATTGATACAACCGGTTTAAAGTTTGCTTCTAAAGATGATCCAACTTGTGGTATGCCTATAACTGCAGGTATCTCAGACACTGCAACAGTTGATGGAAAACTCTATGGTTTTTGTGCTAAAGAGTGTAAAGATGAATTTTTAAAAACTGCTTCAGCAAAAAAATAATCTACATCGCCCTGCTAAAGCAGGGCGATTTTTTAATACAATGTCAATAGCCAATTCACTCATCGTTACAGTAAAAATGCAAGCCATTGATGCTGCTTTTTTTAATGCATTAAGAACAAAATATTATCCTGCATATTGCAATTTTGTTGATGCACACATTACTTTATTTCACAAGCTACCAACTGAGCTAAATTTAGTAACAGAATTATTAGAAAAAGCAACAAAACGAAACAACTTAGCAATAAATGTTACAGGTATTAAAAACGTTGGTAATAGTGTTGCTTACACACTTGAGTGTGCAGAATTGGTTCAATTACATCGATCACTTCAAAAAAAATTAACTTCCTATTTAACAACAAAAGATAGAAGGAAATTAAAGCCTCATATAACCATTCAAAATAAAGTAACAGCTTTTAAGGCAGTACAAACTGCACAATTTTTGCAAGAAAATTTTATCCAAAGTACAATTCATGCAATTGGCTTATCTACATTTTTATTTCATAAAAATAAATGGATTCATCAAAGCGATTATCTATTTGAAGAAGCGGTTCTTTCTTAATAAAAATTATTCTTGCTTTAAAATTTTATTGCCAACGGCACATTGCAAACAATTGTGTTGCTTACAATAATTGTTGGTAAGTTGTAGTAAAGCTTGCGAATCAAAAGCATTGCTATACTTTACTTCTAGCATTTTCCATTCATGAATAATCTTATTGTTTTCTGTAGGCAATTCTTGTAACCATTTTAAAGCCTTGTCTTTAAACAACTGCTCTTTTGTGTACAACCCATAACTAAACAAAATCGGCACTACTGTATTGATAATGATATTGTGTATCATTTGTTGGCCCAATTCTTTGGGTTGTGTACTCGATGTTTCATCATTTAACGTATAATGTGTATTCCAATAATCATTGGCTGTAATTGCAAACAACAATTTCACTTCTTTTATTTCTGTAAGCAATTTAATTTTTGCAAATAAATGATTGCTGTTATAAATTAACATAGCCAATTGTGCCAATCGAATTGTAGGAAAATTTGCTGGTCGCATTCTCAAAAAAAGTGGTGTATTGTGTACTTTTTTTAATTGATATTTTTTCTGTAAAAAATGATACTCTTTTTGTAAGAGTTGTGCATATTTATCGTCAAAATTATCGTTCAATAAATTGGCTTGACCCAATAGCAGTGCCTCCAATTGATGTATCTGATTTTTATGTTTAGCCAATACATTAATAGATATTGTTTGGGCAATGGCTTCAAAGCAATCTGCATTTATGGTAATTCCAAAATTTCTTGCAATTAGTTGCCAGAAAACTTCCTCCCAATGATGATTGGTAGAGTCGAATAATTGCAACACATGTTTAGATTTTTGTTCCAATCGTTCAATTGCCAAGCGTTCTTTCCATGCCAACCAACCAATTTCTGAAAGTGCTGGTAAAAATTTAGCACAAGGTATTGCTTGTTGTTCAAGCATTAAATATTCATAGCGTTGTAATAAATATTTTGGCACTCTTCCATTTAGTTCTAAAGTTGGTAGTGGTTTGCCAGCAAGAGTTATAGCCAAATCATTGTTCCATACAACATGCAAAACAATATTGTTGTACTGTAAATCGCTTGAGTGTTTGTGTTTATTCCAATCAGATGCATGTATATGCAATTCAATATTTCCTACTAAAGTAATTTCATCAATTTTTACAGTTGCGTTTAAAAAATCTGGCCCTTGGTTGTTGTTGTATGTTCCAGTATGCACAATGTGCAATTGCTCCTCATTGGAAGTAACCAATGAAGATTTATTGTAGTATTGAAATTGCCAAATAAAATGAAGCAATTTTTCGTTCATAATTAGTAAAATATTGAACAAGCAATTTATTGAAAATTTTTAAATCCACATACAAAAACCCTTGCAACATTAATTTAATATTATACAACTTGTAATTGTTGTAAAGCTTGTACTACCCTACTTACAGGCAAGCCCATTACATTGTAAAAATCGCCTTGTATGGCTTTAATACCAACCACTCCAATCCATTCTTGAATTGCATAAGCACCTGCCTTATCATAAGGCATATATTTTTTTACGTAGAATTCAATTTGTTCTTTTGTTAGCGAATGAAAAGTTACTTCAGTAACATCGGCAAAAGCAATTTCTTCAAACCCATTTAAAATTACTACACCTGTAATTACTTCATGCTGCTTGCCTGATAATGCTGTAAGAATTGCTATAGCATCAGCTTCATCTTTGGGTTTGCCAATAACGGTATTGTTTAAAACTACAACAGTATCGGCAGCAACAATCACTTTTTCTTTACCTACAATTGTTTGCACAGCCATTGCTTTTTCTCTTGCAATGTGTACAGGAACTTCGTTGATAATTAAATCTAAAGGATACGTTTCTTCTGTAGATTGCACTACAACTTCAAACGAAATTTCGGCCCACTCTAATAACTGTTTTCTTCTTGGCGATTGTGATGCCAATACAATTGATTGCATAGTTGATTGCTTAAAATGGAAAAATAATTCTTTCAAAACAATTTAGAAGAGAAATATATTCCGGTTTGTCAAAATTTCAGTTTGATTTGTAATATTTACAGCATTCTTACTACAAACTATAAAATATTGAATAAAATGAAACAATTTTTATTAGCTTCTATATCACTATTAACAAGCATTGTTGGTTTTTCTCAAAAGCCAACAGAGAAAACATTGTTATGGAAAATTGAGGGCAAAAACATCGTTACTCCATCCTATTTATATGGCACTTTTCATATTCTTTGTCCTACCGATTATTTTATGCACGATACAATAAAAAATATGGTAGCACAAACGCAACAAATGTTTTTAGAAATTGATATTGATGATCCTGCTCTTACATCAAAAATGATGAAAAATATTGCTATGAAAAATGGCACAACAATAAAAGATTTATTGTCGGAAAAAGAATATGATTCTGTTGCAAAATTGTTTAAAGAAAAAACCCATATTCCAATAACTTCAGTTCAAACCTATAAACCATTTATGCTTACTTCTATGCTGTATCCTGCTATGTTGGGTTGTGCACAAGTTTCTTTTGAAAAAGAATTTGAAAAATTAGCAAAAAGTCATAGTATGGAAATTAAAGGGTTGGAAACAATTGAAGATCAATTAAACGTTTTTGAAACCATACCTTATAAAGTACAAGCCAAAATGT
>JAGOUF010000105.1 GCA_018061385.1 Chitinophagaceae bacterium
CTGTTTTGTCTTGTGCAGCAGCTGGTATGCAAAATGCAACCATTACAACCATAAGTGCAACAAGCATTCGTTTCAGATTCATAATTGAAGGTTTTCTGGTTTAAATGAAAAAGTTTAGTTTGTTTTTAGCTATTTTATATTTGCTATATTTTATTTAGTAACTTTTTTATACTCAATTGCCAACTTATTATAGACAATCAATTGAATGTTTTAGATGCTTTTTATTGTTGAATAATAAATTTTTCTACGCTTCTTTTTCCGTTAATAGTTGTTTGTAATAAATACATACCACTGCTTAATTTCTTTACATTAAATCCATTGCTATTTATTTGTAATTGATGTTTTCCTTTGGGTTTAAATCCATTGAAAATATTGGCCAATTTTCTTCCATTAAAATCAATTATAGCTATATCTAATTTGCCACTTTCAGTTAACTCGTATTCTACGATTGATATTTGATTTACAGGGTTAGGAAATAATTTTATTTTAGTATTTCCTAAATTGGCATTTATATTAATGATTGGTGTAACTACTGTTCCACTTACATTTCTATCTGTATACACATAATATTCTCCAGGTTGTAACAATAAACTTTGTGCACTACCAGTTGCAGTAAAAGTGGTGCCTGTTAAATAACTATACCATGTGCCAGCAACAGGAAAAGTAACCGTACCAGTTTGTGCTTGAATATCGAAATTGCCCAATACCAAAACTCTTAACCCAAGCTCATTTAATATCATCCATTTAAAACCACTTCCTAAATTCCAAGTAACATTATTGGTTGTAAACGTTGATAAATATTGAGGGGTGATTTTTAAACGCAACATGGCCGAATAAACATCGTATAAAGATTTTCTGTTGGCATTGGAATAGTAATCCCATTTCACTGGTTTAGGATTGGTTCTACAATCATTATTGATTGTTCCATTTTCGCAAGTATTAATTGAATAATCGTAACCCGTTTCACCAAATTGCCATATCATTTTAGGCCCAGGAATTAAAGACCAAAAAGCAGCAGCCATTTCGTTACGTTTTAATGCTGTATTCAAATCTTTTGCACTGTAAGAAGAATTGCTGTTACCAAATTGGAGATTTTTATACATCAATCTTTCTTCATCGTGGCTTTCTTGATAAGTTATTAAGTGTGGGTTACTCCAACCCCTGTTTGTATGAATACCAGATTGAAAATTAGATTCTGAATTAAAGCCCATGGTGGCTTGGTTAAAATTATGATTGCTATTACCCCATAGCAACATTCCATAATTGGCCAATTCTATTTCTTCGTTGTTGGCAGCAAAGTGTTCTAAAATGCAATAGCTGTTGGGTTCTATGGTTTGCATTTTATCATAAATGCGTTTCCAAATTGCAACTCTACTTGCATCATAATTGCCCCAAGCTCCAACATTATTTGGGTTGTTTATTTGTGTAAATCCTTTAGATAAATCCCACCTAAATCCATCCACTTTATACTTCACCAACCAATGTTCTACAACTCTATCTACAAAATCTTTAGTAGCTTGACTTTCGTGATTAAAATCGTAGCCTACGTTAAAAGGATGCTTTGCATCAACATTAAACCAAGGGCTGTTTGTTGCTGGCTTGCCTTGGGCTGCGTCCCAATACATTTGTACCATTGGACTTTGTCCAAATGAGTGGTTCAAAGCAATATCTAAAACAACAGCCATTCCCATTTTATGACAACTATCTATAAATGCTTTCAACGCATTTTCGGTACCATAAGCTTTATCTGGAGCAAAGTAAAAACTAGGATTATAACCCCAACTATTGTTGCCTTCAAACTCATTAATGGGCATTAATTCAATTGTATTTATACCCAATCTTTTTAAATAAGTCAATGTATCTCTTAAGGTGTTCCAGTTGGGTGCTGCAAGAAAATCTCTTACCAATAATTCATATACAGTTAAGTTCTTTTTATTGGGACGATTGTAGTTGGTTGCTGTCCAATTATATTGAGGTTTTGCTGTTTGAAGAATACTAACAATACCAGAAGCTTTACCAGTTGGATAAGGTTTTAAATTAGGGTAAGTTGTGGCTGTAATATATTGATCGTTCCAAGGATCTAATACTTTTTCTGTATTATAATCAGCTACTTTTAAGTTGCCATCTATTACATACTGATAGGCATATTCAATACCACTTGTTAAGCCAGTAATTCTAATCCAAAAATATTTTCCATCTACCGATTTTTTTAATTGATAGTTGGTGCTTTCTGTCCAATTATTAAAATCTCCAACTACAGAAACACTATTTTTTAACGGTGCATATAATAATAGCGTAGCAGAAGTATCGCCAAGTTCGTAGTTAATTCCCTCTTTCAATCCAACAGGAGGATCTTGCACTGTAGATGGTGGTGCAACATAAAAACTAATGGTATCTCTTTTTGTAACAGAACCACTCACCGCTTCTGCAATAATTTGTTGAGTTCCACCAGCAGTAATATTTTGGGAACCTGTAATTTGTGTAACTGTTGTAGCTGTAGAAATTTGAGTGCCATTGTAATACAACTTCATTGCAGATGCTTCAGATGCATTGGCAGTAATTGAAACAGGATTGCCAATAGTCCAGTTTACAAACTCTGGTTGTGGGTTATAAGTTGGCTGTTTAAAAGGATTGTCAATTCTAACATTTAAACCTGTTTCATAAACAGGAATGTACATATCGCTACCATCTGTATTGCGTAGTACATTGTTTCCACTTCCACTTCTAAATAAAATGGCAATTTTTACAATTTTTTCTGTTGAATTGGTAATACCAAAGAAGTTTCTTAAACCTCCTGTAATGGTATATTTCCATTTGTTGGCACTAATTTGTGGTGCATTTGCTGCAACATTGGTGCTAGCCCAAGTAAATTTTGAATATTTCCAATCGCTTGAAGAGGTGCTAGAAGTTGTAATGCAACCAATGTGTACATACACATCTGTAATGGGTGTATAATCTTTTAAACCTTGATTGCCTTTTGTGGCATCTGCAGTAATTTCTATTGTGTTTGAAGTTTCTTGAATAAATGAGGGCGACCAGCTTAAAAGCTGTGCACTGCTATTTAGCCATAGCATAAAACAGGCTATAAACAATCTCATTTTCATATAGGAAAAACATTTAAATAGGCAATCGTTCCAAACCAAATGTGTATTTTTAACACATTTAGTATACAAATGTGTACAATCTACACAATATATCCAAAAAAAACTTCTATTATTTTAACCTTGTGCAAGCAAATAGGCTTAAAAAGCAAAACTTTTATACAAAAAATGTCTAAAAGTCAATTCCAATCCACTTTCTTTTATTTTTTTCGTACTTGTCAAAGTCAAATTTGTACAATTTTCCTGGGCGATGTGGTACATCTTCTTCCATTTCTCCAACATCAATTAGTAAATCCATGGAAGCAAATTTTTTACGGAAATTTCTTCTATCTAATTCAACACCCAAAATGGCTTCGTATAAATTTTGCAATTCACGTAAAGAAAATTTATCGGGTAATAAATTAAATCCTAGAGGATGTTCTTGAATTCTTTTTTGTAACCAATTATAACAATAGTCTAAAATTTCTTTATGGTCAAACGCCATTTCTTGTAACGATGCAATGCTGTGCCAATGCAATTCGTTTTCGTGAATTTTAAGTTGATGGTGCTGAATATTTAATAAAGAGCAATAGGCAACAGTTAGTACTCTACCACCAGGATGACGACTTGGTTTACCAAAAGTTTTTACTTGTTCTAAATACACATCATCCATGCCAGTTCTATCAAGTAAAATTCGATTGGCGGCTTCGTCTAAATCTTCATCATCATCAATTGCAAAGTCGCCCAATAAACTCCACATATTTTTATACAATTCAAAATCGCTTCTAATCAACAAAACTTTTAGTTCATTATTGTCAAAACCAAAAATTACACAATCTACTGTTATAGGTACTCTAGGGTAAGATGCAACAAGTTGTTCAACATTTTTAATTAAACCGCCATCTTTCGATTTTATAGCAGCACGTAAAGCATTGTTTTTTCTCATGTATAAAATAATTAATGCAAAAAGGGTGTATATGCTTTTCAACCACAAACCTATTAAAATAATTGTGTACTTTTTACATATAATTTTTAGCGTTTGCTATAACCTTAGTAAAAGTTTATGCAAATTGCAACACTTACTATTAAAGTACTGAATAAAAATAACGAAGCAAATAGCGTATCAGCAATCAAAGTTGTTATTTTTAACTTTTATAAAAACTATGTACAATACAACTTCTATACAATCTATTTTAAATAGTACACAACATTGGTTAAGCATCGCAAATCAACCACAGGAAACAACAAATATTACTACCCAAATAGATGAGTTAAAATCTATTTTACGTTTTCACGAGTACAGATATTATGTTTTAAACGAAGCAATTCTTAGCGATTTTGAATACGATTTGTTGTTTAAATTATTGCAAACAATAGAGATGCGTCATCCAGAACTAGTTACAAAGGATTCTCCTACACAAAGAGTAGGCAGCAGCTTAAATGAGGGCTTTACAACTGTACAACACTTGGTGCCAATGTTAAGTTTAGACAATAGTTACAATGCTGAGGATTTACAAGATTTTGATAGAAAGGCAAGAGAAGCAAGTAACCTAGACGAAATTGAATATTGTGTTGAACCCAAATTTGATGGTGCAAGCATTAGTTTAATTTATGAAAATGATGTTTTAACAAGAGCCACAACTCGTGGAGATGGTGTTGAGGGAGATGATATTACCAACAACATAAAACAAATTCGTAGCATACCATTGTTTGCACCATTTAGCAAGTTTGGTATACAGCAAATTGAAATACGTGGCGAAATTATAATGACCAAAAAATCGTTTAACACTTATAACGAATGGCTTTTGCAGCAAGGGTTACAGCCTGTTGCCAATCCAAGAAATACTGCTGCAGGAAGTTTAAGAATTAAAGATCCGAAAGAAGTTGCTAGAAGAAATTTAGATGCTTTTTTATACCATGTGAGCTATGTTGTAAATAGTGAATCGTTCAACGAAAATGCCAATTCCAACTCATTGGTCACCGCACATGCCAATCAATTAAATATGCTATGGCAATGTGGCTTTCGATCTCCCGAAAAAGAAAAACGTGTTGTAAAAGGCATTCAAGCCGTTATTAATTATGTATTAGAGTTTGAACAAAAAAGAGACGATTTACCTTACGAAATTGATGGTATGGTTATTAAGGTAAATGATATTGCCTTGCAAGAAAAATTGGGCATGACATCTCATCATCCACGTTGGGCAATTGCTTTTAAGTTTAAAGCAAGGCAAGCAACCACAACATTATTATCTGTAGAATATCAAGTTGGAAGAACAGGTGCTGTAACACCAGTTGCAAAGCTACAACCTGTGTATTTAGGTGGTGTAACAGTTAGCAGCATTTCTATACACAACGAAGAATACATAAAAGAAAAACAATTACAAATTGGCGATGCTGTTTTAATTGAAAGAGCTGGCGACGTAATACCACAAATTGTAAAAAGTATTGTTGAAGTTAGAACAGGTAATGAAGAACCAATTGTTTTTCCAACACAATGTCCTGTTTGCAATAGCCAACTATTTAAAGAAGAAGGTGAAGCTGTTTGGCGTTGCATTAATATTGAATGTGAAGCACAAGTTGTTGAAAAAATGATCCACTTTGTTAGCAAAGATGCCATGGACATAAAAAGCTTTGGCGATGCCAATGTTCGTAAGTTTTATGAAGAAGGTTTACTAAAAGACATACCTAATATTTATACATTGAATTTTGAAAACATTAGTGGTCTAGAAGGTTTTGGTAAAAAATCTATAGATAATTTACAAACTGCAATAGCAGCTAGCAAACAACAACCCTTGCATAGATTAATCTATGGTTTAGGTATTAGATTTGTAGGAGAAACAACAGCAAAAACCTTAGCAAACTCAGTAGAACACATATTAGATTTTGTAAACAAGACGGAAGACGAATTACAACAATTGGAAGACGTAGGTATTAAAGTTGCAAAAAGTATTCGTTATTTTTTTAGCAATCCGCAAAATATTATTATGCTACAACAGTTGGAAACATTGGGTTTACAACTAAGAAATACAAAAAAAGCTGTTGTTGAAAGTGGTGGACTAAGTGGACAAACATTTTTATTTACAGGTACTTTGGTTAAATTAAAAAGAAGCGAAGCTGAAGCATTGGCAGAAACAAAAGGTGGAATTATTGTAAGTGGTGTAAGTGCCAAATTAAATTATTTAGTTGTAGGGGCTGACGCAGGTAGCAAGCTTGAAAAAGCCAAAAAAATAAATACTATAAAGATTATTACCGAAGATGAATTTTTACAGTTAATAGAAACGTAACTTTACCATTCACCAAAACGCCTCAACATGTTTAAACAATTAAAAAATGAAACATGGAAACCCTTTGTAATTAAGGGTGCAGATAAGTTAACCAAAAAATATATGGTTAGTAATCTTGGAAGAGTTGCCACTTATACAAAATCGCTGGAAGGTGATGGCGAATTAGTAAAACCAATTGGTGGAAATGGTATGGCCAAAGTTACCATTCGTGTTAAAGATGAATCTGTACGTTACATGCTACACAGAATGATTGCTGAAACTTTTGTAAAGCCATTAAACAAAACTCAAAAAAGCGTTATTCATCTTAACCATAATAAAAAAGATAATAAAGCCAATAATTTAAAATGGGCAAGTCCTAAAGAAGTAACAGCCCACAACTACAATAGTGAGGCAATGCAAGAAGGTTTTAATAAAATGTCTCAACGTTTTATTGATGCTAAAAAAGGTGTGAAATTAAAATTGACCGAAGTAATTCAAATTAAAAAACTATTGGCCAATCCAAAACGAAAATTGAGTTATCCGCAAATTGCCGAAAAGTATGGTGTTAGTGAAAGAGCCATTAGTCGTATAAAAAGTGGTGAAAACTGGGGTAAGGTAACTATCTAAAAAATCTTAAAAAGCCAATATTAAACATATTGGCTTTTTAACTTATTGCATATTAAATTAAGTACAATGCTTAAAATTATTAAACTTGGTTTATTGGCCGGCGTAATATTATTTATTGTTAGTTATGGCGGATTATATCTTTCAATAAAATATTTTCCTAGTTTTTTTGTAGAATACAATAACCCTTTATTTAACTCAGATGGTAGTAGAGATTTATTGTTTTACAGCCATGCATTTGTAATTAGTTTTTCGCTTGCATGGTTTTGGGAAAGATTTAAAAGTTTATTTATTGGCAACTTTATTTTAAAGGGCATAGAGTTTGGTATCATTTATAGCTTGATT
>JAGOUF010000106.1 GCA_018061385.1 Chitinophagaceae bacterium
TGTAATGCTACTTTTATTAAAGCCAAATGATGAATTAAATGTTCGTTGCAATAAGCAATTTCTCTGTTGTAGCTAGATAAAGCTGCAATATCATCATCGTTATTTTTTACATAAACAATTCTATCAGTGTTCTGTATTTGTTGCACAATTGCTTGTAAACATTGTACTGCATAGTTTGATGAAGTTTCAATTACAATATCTCTTTTTCGGTTGCTATAATTAACTTCTTCTTCGTTGCAGTTATTAATAATACATTGATACATTTCTATAGAATGTCTTGCATGCTGGCCTATTGTTGAATTGCTTAGTCGTTCTATTTTTTTTGAATAATCAGCATCGCTAATTTGTTGCAGTAAATGAATTAAATCGTTGATAATTTTTTCAGTCATACTTATTTTCTTATCAGATTAAATAATTGGTTTCGTTGTTGATAGATTAGGTATACACTGCATAGGAAAACAATAACTGCATATGCAAATAATTGTCCACCATCGTTTTTTACTATTATCCCTAAAATAAAGATATGAGACATTATTGCACCAGCCATTATGCCCATAGCTGTTACTGCTCCATATACGGATGTTTTGGGAATTAGGATTAAAATTCCTGCAATTAATTCGGCAATTCCTGTTCCAATTCTTCCCCAAGGTTCTATTCCAATAGTAGAAAAAATATAAATGGATTCTTCAGCTCCACTAAACTTAAAATATAATGTTTGCAACATAAGCGTAGCTGCTGTAATTCGGCATATCCAAAGTAGAAATGCTGTTTTTTTCATAGATTTTTTTGATTATTTATTAAATAATTTCATCCAATTATCATCGGCATTTTTATGTAATCTGACTTCATCTTTATTCCAACTTTTTAAAGTGTTGGTGAAAAATTTATTGTAAAAAACATATAGTTTGCCATTGAGTATCTTAAAAGTTTCAGGATCTACTTCTACTTTAGTCCCATCGTTACCCATTGCATAAGCACACCAACCACCATATTGGGGTTCATACTGTGCAGGATTTTTTTTAAATAGTTCTTTGTTGGCTACGCTATTAAAATAATAAGTAATTCCTTGGTGATATACAGCGAATTCTGCTTTGCCTTTTTTGGCTTTTGATTCTGTAAAATATGCAACAGCATCATAGCCTTCGAGAGCAACTTTATTTTTTGATAAGTTAAATTGTTCCTGACGAAAAGCAATTACGTCGGCTTGAGCAAACGAGTTTGCACTTAAGAAAAGTAACATACTTAAAATAATAAAATGTTTCATATAATTTTTATGGTTTTAGTTCGGCACTGCCAAATAAATGGTTGTATTGTTGGCAATGCACAAGTGCATATTTGTATTGAGTAAAATCTACGCCAGTAGGAATATTGTATAGCTGAGTGCCATTGGTGCTTTTTAATGGACCCAGATTTACAAAACTTATTGGTTGAACTTCTTTTGAGAGATACACTTTTAAATCGGGTCCATTATCAACTATAAAACTATCAAGTTGCAATTGATAGTTATTATTCTGTAATAAAATTTTTGCTATACCAGATGTGTTGCCATAAGGTCCATTTATAAAGTTTCCTTTAAATTTTAAAACAGCCGAAGTGTCGGCTATTTCATTAAGTGTTGTTGTACTTGTACTTTCTTTTTTGCAGGCTAGAAAAACAAATACAATAAAGCTGAGCATTATAATAAATTTCATAAAAAAGGTTATGATTGCTGGTATTTACGAATCTGCTATCATAACCTTACAAAATGTAAAACTAAACTGTTATTTTTTTTTATTCAGAACGGTTTCATAACACTCAATCCATTGTTCAACTGTGATTTTAGAACACAATTCACCAATTAAATCATAGGGAATTTTGTCCATTTTTTTAAAACGAACACAGCTTTTGCCCATATCTAATTTTCCTAAATTTAATTTCGAATATTCAGTAGTAAACCATTCCAATAAATTGGGCATACTATAAACACCCATATGGTAAAATGAAATATTATTTTTTTGAGAAGCCAACCCTGCGAAAGGCAATGGATCTGATGGTTTACAGTGGTATCCATTTGGATAAATTGAGTGAGGCACAAACCATCCCATCATTCCATAGCTCATGCCTTCTTTAAAGCCTTTGGGTAAGTTTTTGTTGATTGTTTTACGTAATAGTTCAATGGCCTTTTTTCTATCTTCTGGTAACTCTTGAATATATTCAAGAACTGTTTTTTCACTTGATTGCATGTTTGTTTATTTTGCTCTTGAGTAATAAAAATCAATTCTGTATTCTGTATTATCATGATTGTCATCTATCCAAGCATGAATAGAATCTTTATTTATAAAGTGGTATACAATTCTTTTAGGGTAGTCGTGTTTTAGATTTACAAATTCAAATTTATTATTTGCAGATTTTGTTAACTGAAACATAACAGGCTTTTCATTGGTTTGGTTTGCCGTGATAGGAATGAAATAAGTTTTTCCATTTACAATTTTTAACTGCATTGTTTCTAAGTTAACTGTGTCTTTGCTAACTTGTATTCTATAACTTTTGCCTGTTATTGATGTGTTTGAGAACTTTCCCCATTCCTCTATAATAATGTTCTTGTTTTTATACATTTGCCATTTACCCTGTAATTGAGATAATGTATTGTTTAATTGCCTAGTTTGAATGGCAAAACTTGTTGTTAGTAGCATTAAAAAAACAAAGTATTTCATATTTTAAGCAATTGAATGTAAGCCAATTCTATTTCCTTCTGTATCAATTATAATTGCCATGTAGCCAAACTCGGGGCTAATCTCAGTTTTTGGTAAAGAGATAGTACCTCCAGCAGCTTCAACTTTGTCTAAAATGCATTGTACATCTGGATTTGCGTTAAGGTATATTAGTACTCCATCGCTACCAGAAGGTTTATGAAAACCACCACTATCAACAATAGCTCCTCCAATATCATTCATCATATCAGCAACAGGAAACATTCTCATTTTAATGTTTGGCATATCCATAACAATAAGTTGTACGTTGAATAAAGCTTCATAAAATTTTGTAGCTCTATCTAAATCTGTAGCTGGTATTTCAAACCAACTAATGGCACTTTTATAATTCATGATATGATAGTTTTAATGCCGTAAAGTAATGATAGTTTTTAATTTTTCATAGAGCATTTTATATTTTATGTATAAACTAATTGTTACATTTTCTGTACATACTTTCTTTACAATTAACTTTGCACTTCAATTTTTTACTATGAGTAAAGTACAAATAGGGTTAGTACAAATGACATGCAGTGGTAGCAAAGAAGCCAATTTGCAAAAAGCAATTGACAAAACAAGAGAGGCTGCTGCTAAAGGAGCACAAATTGTTTGCTTGCAAGAATTATTTACATCTTTATATTTCTGCGATGTAGAGGATTATGAAAATTTCAAATTGGCCGAATCAATTCCTGGCGAAAGTACCAATGCTTTAAGCGTTGTTGCAAAAGAATTGGGCGTTGTAATTATTGCAAGTTTGTTTGAAAAAAGAACACAAGGTTTATATCATAACACCACTGCTGTTATAGATGCAGATGGAACTTATTTAGGTAAGTATAGAAAAATGCATATTCCCGATGATCCAGCTTATTACGAAAAATTTTATTTCACTCCTGGCGATTTAGGCTATAAAGTTTTTAAAACAAAGTTTGCTACAATTGGTATTTTAATTTGTTGGGATCAGTGGTATCCTGAAGCAAGTAGAATTACGGCTTTAATGGGTGCAGAAATTCTATTTTATCCAACAGCAATTGGTTGGGCAACCAATCAAGATGAGGCAACCAATACAGAGCAATACAATGCTTGGCAAACCATGCAACGTAGCCATGCAATTGCCAATGGTGTACATGTTGTAAGTGTAAACAGAGTTGGTTTAGAACAAAATGGAGCTATGAAATTTTGGGGTGGAAGTTTTGTAGCCAATCCTTTTGGAAGCCTTTTGTACAAAGCATCTCACAATGATGAAGAAACTACTGTTGTAGAAATTGATACACAAAAAACGGATCAATATAGAACGCATTGGCCATTTTTAAGAGATAGAAGAATTGACAGTTATCAACCAATTACGAAAAGGTTTATTGATGAGGATTAAATAGCAGTAATCTATGCCTACAATACAACTACAAAAAAGCAAAATATATAAAAGTTGGCTCATAGCTTTAAAAGAGCAAATACAGCAATCGCAAATAAAAGCCGCCATTGTTGTAAACAAAGAGCTATTGTCGTTGTATTGGGAACTTGGGAAAGAAATTTGTGAAAAAGAAACTACAAGTAATTGGGGCGACGGTTTAATAGAACAACTTTCCATTGATTTATTAAAAGCATTTCCCGAAATAAAAGGCTTTAGTCGAACTAACCTTTTTTATATAAAAAAATGGTACGAATTTTACACATTACCACCTGTAAAAAACAACAGTAATCATTCGCTGAAACGCAAGCCTACAAAGGGTATAATTGTCCCACAAGCTGTGGGACAATTGCAAAAAAAACTGCTTAATAATGAAAAAGTCCCACAGCTTGTGGGACAAATTCCTTGGGGGCATCATAGAGAAATTATTTCTAAAGTAAAAACAATTGATGAGGCGTTATTTTACATTAAAGAAACAGCTAAAAATAATTGGAGTAGAAGTGTATTGGTGGCTCAAATAAGTAGCAAGTTGTATAAACGTCAAGGAAAATCAATTAATAATTTTGAGTTGACGCTACCCAAATTACAATCTGATTTAGCTAGAGAAACTTTTAAGAATCCATATAGTTTTGAGCTTTTAGGTATTTCAGCTCAAATATCAGAACGTGAATTAGAAAGTACGCTTATCAATCATATAAAAACATTTCTTTTAGAACTAGGGCAAGGCTTTGCTTATATGGGTAAGCAATTTCCTATACAAGTAAATGGCGATGCGTTTTTTATTGATTTATTATTCTATCATACAAGGTTGCATTGCTATGTTGTAGTAGAATTAAAAGTAGAAGATTTTAAGCCAGAGTTTGTTGGCAAGCTTAACTTTTATTTAAATGCTGTAGATGCTGAAATAAAACAGTCAACAGATAATCCAAGCATTGGGTTATTGTTATGTACAACGCCTAACAAAACAGTAGTTGAATACACACTTAAAAATATTAAAGCACCTTTAGGTGTATCTGAGTATAAAATACAAAGCGATTTGCCGAAAAATATGCAGTCGCAATTACCATCCATAAAACAATTAGAAAAAGAATTAAAAAAGAAAAGATAAATGCAAACGCCCAAACAACAAGGCTACTACTTTCCTGCAGAATTTGCAAAGCATGATGCTACTTGGTTAAGTTGGCCACATAAGGAAGCATCTTGGCCAGAAAAAATTGACACTATTTATCCTTATTACTGTGAGTTTATTAAATACTTAGCTTTAAGTGAACGTGTGTGTATTAATGTAAACAACGAGGCAATGAAACAATTTGCTTTAGGTCATTTACAAAAAGCCAATGTTGATTTAACCAAAGTAGAGTTCTTTATGCACCCAACCAACGATGCTTGGTGTAGAGATCATGGCCCTGCTTTCTTACTACATAAAACAGAACAAAAAAAAGCAATTGTAGATTGGGGTTACAATGCTTGGGGTGGTAAATATCCTCCTTTTGATTTGGATGATGTTATTCCAACATTAATTGGTAAGCATTACAATATTCCAGTGTTCAATCCTGGTATTGTAATGGAAGGTGGCTCTGTTGAATTTAATGGAGCAGGAAGCTTACTTACGTCTACCGCTTGTTTGTTAAATCCCAATAGAAATCCTCATTTAAACCAACATCAAATTGAAGAATACTTGATGAATTATTATGGGGTTGAACAAATACTTTGGGTAGACGAAGGCATTGTTGGTGATGATACAGATGGACATATTGACGATACAGTTCGTTTTATAAACGAAGACACTGTTTTAACGGTTGTGGAGGAAAATAAAAACGATGAGAATTATGCAATTCTTCAACACAATTTAAAGCAGTTACAACAAATGCGTTTGCTAAATGGCAAGCAATTAAATATTATTGAATTGCCCATGCCAACTGCTGTTGAGTACGATGGGCAACGTTTGCCTGCTGCTTATGCCAATTTTTATATTGCCAATAAATTTGTAATTGTGCCAACGTTTCGTAGTAAAAATGATGATAAGGCTTTGCAAATAATTCAAAATTGCTTTAATAACCGTGACGTAATTGGTATCGATTCAACCGAAATTATTTGGGGTTTAGGAAGTTTTCACTGTTTAAGCCAACAAGAACCATCAATTTAAAACTAAGATAATCTTTCAATTTTTATAATGCAGCCCTTTTGATATTAAGTTGTCTTATAAAGCACAGCTTATAATTTTCACTTTCTTATAAACTTTGCAAACCTATATTTGCAGCCACTTAATTTTTTAACATGGAATACAGTAAATTAATTTCAGTAACTGGTTTGCCAGGATTGTTTGAATTGGTAGGTAGTAAAACCGATGGAGCTATTGTAAAAAACTTAGAAGATAAAACTACAAAGTTTGTAAGTAGCCGTGTACACAACTTTTCTCATTTAGAAAGCATTGAAGTATATACCGTTCGTGATAATGTAAATTTAGTAGAGGTTTTACAAGCAATGGATGCAAGTAAAGAAGCTTTACCAAATGATAAGGAAGCTAAAGCCGTTGTTGATTACATGAAAAAAGTATATCCAGATATGGATTTTGATCGTGTATACGCAAGCGATATGAAGAAAATGGTAAAATGGTACAGTATTTTAAAAGCCAATAATGTAGAGCTTAAATTAACTGAAGAGCCAGAAGAAGAAACTACTGAAGAAGCTTAAATAAAATAACAAAACACATACAAAAACCACTTTATCTTTAAAGTGGTTTTTTATTTTCAATTACTCGAAAACAGCAAAAACAATCATTCGATTGCAGCTTTTTGCTATATTGCTACTTTAATTGCCATTTATGAAGACTAAAAAAATATTTTTTGTTAGCATTGTTAGCTTATTTTCTGTACTAAATAGCTCTGCACAAAGGTTTCTAGAAAAAACTCCAGAAGCAAAACATTGGGCCGATAGTGTATTAAAAACCTTAAGCAACGAAGAAAAAATTGCCCAATTAATGGTTATAAGAGCCCATAGTAATTTAGGCGAAAAGCATGTACAAGAAGTTACCAATTTAATTAAACAATACAATGTAGGCGGTTTGTGTTTTTTTCAAGGTGGACCAGTAAGGCAAGCAACACTCACCAACCAATACCAAAAATTGGCCAAAACCCCTTTAATGATTGCCATTGATGGAGAATGGGGTTTAGG
>JAGOUF010000107.1 GCA_018061385.1 Chitinophagaceae bacterium
ATGAGTTTTAACATAAAAAAAGTTGGAATTTTTTGTTCCAACTTTTTTACTGCTATTTTTTCTTTTTTTTGTAATCTCCTCGTTTCCAACTTTTAATAAAATCGGCCCAAGCCAATGGATTTAAAATGTTCATTGGAGGTACTTGGCCAGCGTAATAATATTTATTGGCTTGTTGTCGCATTTGATAGTTTACAGCTTCACGTCCATCTGCAGGTAAACTATTAATTAATATTCTGCGTTTGGCTTCATCGGTATTTTGTCGTGCAATTTCATACGCATCATCAGGAATTGTAGAGTTTACAAAATCTCTTTCAAATTGGGCTCTTGTTGGTCTCGGTTTTAAGATAGTGGCAGGTAAATACGCTGTATCGTTAATCATTAATTGAATAACGCTGTATTGATTTTCTTTTAAATTGGTAGGAATATCAATTGTTCTGTCTTTAAATCCTATACAAGAGAAAGTAATTTTATCGCCTTTTAGTACAACAATACTAAAAACTCCATCAGGATTGGTTAATGTTCCTCTGCCTTTATTTTCAACAATAATACTTGCACTAGGAATGGCTCTTAGGCTATCTGCTGTCATCACTACACCATACAATTGTACAATAGAATCGTTAGAAGCAGGTTGTGCTTGTGCTTTAGCCATATAGCCAATGCATAAAAAACAACAAATTAAATATTTTAGTAAACCTTTCGTCATGTTTGTAGTTCAGAAAATTGATTAAATAATTAAATATAGTTTACCAACTAAGTAATGTATAAATTGATAGATATACTTTTTCTCAAAAATACATATCTCATTTCAAAATATTTCCATATTCAAAACCAGCGATTGTAAATCAAAACAAAGTAAACCATCTAATGGTTTAACTTTGCTACTCCTTTTCTTTTTTAACAAAAACTTTCAGTAATATGACAGAATCAGATATTTTAAAAGCATTGAGCAATGTACAAGAACCCGATTTAGGAAAAGATTTAGTAACTCTAAACATGATTCAAGATATTGTAATAGATGGCAATCATGTAGCTTTTACGATTGTACTTACAACTCCTGCTTGTCCAATGAAAGATATGATGCGTACAGCAAGTGAAAATGCAATTAAAATTTTAATAAATAAAGAAGCAATTGTTACAGTAAACTTTACTGCCAATACAACTAGCAAACGCTTGGCTGGCGATAAAATATTGAGCGGTGTAAAAAACATTATTGCTGTAGTAAGTGGTAAAGGTGGTGTTGGAAAAAGTACAGTGAGTGCAAATTTAGCATTGGCTTTGGCAGAAGGTGGAGCAAGCGTTGGATTAATGGATGCTGATATTTATGGCCCTAGTGTACCCATTATGTTTGGTGTACGAGGAGAAAGACCAATGATGAAAGATGTTGATGGCAAAGGTGTAATTATACCTTTAAATAAATATGGCATTAAATTAATGAGTATTGGTTTATTGGTGGACGAAAAAAATGCAGTTGTTTGGCGTGGACCAATGGCTAGCAGTGCCATTAAACAATTTGTAACCGATGTTGAATGGGGCAATTTAGATTATTTAATAATTGATATGCCACCGGGTACTGGCGATATTCATTTAACCTTAATGCAAACCGTTCCTGTAACTGGTGTTGTAATTGTTACTACTCCACAAAATGTTGCATTGGCCGATGCTAGAAAAGGAATTGCCATGTTTGGTCAGGCTCAAATTAATGTGCCCATCATTGGGTTGGTAGAAAATATGGCTTACTTTACACCTGCAGAATTGCCCAACAATAAATATTATTTATTTGGAAAAGAAGGCGGAAAATATTTAGCCGATGAATATGACTTAAGCTTCTTAGGTCAAGTGCCATTGGTACAAAGCATTAGAGAAGGTGGCGATGAAGGCATACCTGCAATGATTGGTAAAGATGAAATTTCGAAACAAGCATTTAGAGATGTAACTGCACAAGCCGTTCGTAATATTGCTATACGCAATGCCAATGTTCCAAGAACAAAAGAAATAGAAGTAGTTGCTTAAATGGTGATTGAATGTTCAAATCTAAAAAATCTCCACTTGTCAAATACATTGATGAATGGAGATTTTTCTTTTAATACATTTACAACATGTACAATTTACCTTACTTTAAAGAAAATAATCCCAAAGCAATCATTGAATTTATACAACAACATTCATTTGCAATAATTACAGGAGTTAATAATAACAATGAACCAGTTGCAACCCAATTGCCTTTTTTAATAAAAGAACGAAATGGCGATTTGTATTTACAAGCCCATATTATGCGTAATACGCAACACCATAAAGCTTTTGAAAATAATGCCAACGTGTTGGTAGTTTTTACAAGTCCACATTGTTATATAAGTGCAAGTTGGTATACCAATCAACAACAAGCTAGCACATGGAATTACATGGCTGTACATGCAAGTGGAACTTTACAATTTTTAGATGATGGTGCTTTGTTGAATATGTTAGATGAACTTACTACGAAATTTGAAAACAATGAAGCTTCACCTGCATCATACAATCAATTGCCAAAAGAGTATGTTCAAAATTTAAGTAAAGCAATTGTGGCATTTGAAGTAAAAGTTACCGCTTTAGAACATGTGTTTAAATTAAGCCAAAATAAAGATGCAGTTACGTATCAAAATATAATTGAACAACTAAGTAATGGCAATACCAATGAACAATTTATTGCAGAGGAAATGAAAAAAAGACAAGAACAGTTATTTACTTAATTCAATTGAGGATCTAAAGGATAATGGATCATTTGGCTGTATTCGCCACCTAAATCTTTCAATGCATCTTTCCAAGTTTCATCTATATTTTTATTAAATACCAAGCGTTTTGTAGCATCTCTCGTTATCCAACTTTTGGTGTCTAATTCTTCTTCAAGTTGCCCTTCAGTCCAATTACTATAACCAATAAAAAAACGAAGATCATTGGGTGTAAGTAAACCATCTTTAATTAGGTTCACTACCAATTCAAAATCTCCACCCCAATAAATTCCATCTCTAATTTCCATTCCATCTTCAATTAAATCGGGTCTTGTATGTAAAAAGTGTAAAGTATCTTTTTGTACAGGTCCACCATAAAATAAAGGGAAATTAAATCCTTCTAAATCGGTAACTAAATGATGCAAGTCTTGATCGTATAATTTATTGAGAACAAAGCCAAGGCTTCCATCAATTTGATGTTCACAAATTAATACGATAGATCTTTTAAAATTGGGATCTTTTAAAAATGGATCTGAAATAAGCAATAAACCAGGATGTATTTCAATCATACTGAAAATTAAGTATTTACTAAATATCTTAAAAAAATAGTTATTCAATGCAAGTTAAAGGCTTGATAAATTGCTACAATCTATGTATACAACTTTATTAGCTGCTTATATTTGTTACAATGAAGAAAACTTTACCCATTATTGTTGTATTAATTACGCTTTCATTGTTAGGTTTAATTGCCTTACAAGCTTCGTGGTTAAAAAACTTATTAGAAGTAAGGCAATCTCAATTGCTGAATAAAGTAAAAGATGCCACTACTTTAGTAGCAAACGATTTAAGTAAAGCTGCTTTTAGTGGGCCAACCATTCGTTTGCCAAGAAGGCAACCTAAAGTACATGCAGCAGAATTGGCATTTAAAATATTACGTCCTGTAAGCATAGAAGATAAATTTACCAAGCAAGAAATTTTTGCCAAATTGAAACATGCTTTTGATGCAGAAGAGTTAAAGCACATGAAATTTGAATTTGCTATAACCAATAGCGAAGGCGATTATGAAATGCAATCTACCAATTACGAAAAAGAGTTTTACGATACCATTGCCAATAAAAGAATTGTAAATTTTATTTTACCAGAATCGGGATCAGACTTTGATGGCATTGCACAAGCCGAACAAATGATTGTAATTGTACCCAATTTTAAAGATCAAGTTTGGCACAGTTTACAATGGATAATTGTAGGAGCAGCATTTTTTATGTTGATCATTTTTGCTGCATTTTTTGTTACACTAAAAAGCTTGTTCAATCAAAAAAAATTGAGTGAAATTAAGAGTGATTTTATTAACAATATGACCCATGAGTTTAAAACTCCATTGGCTACTATTTCTTTAGCAGTAGATGCACTAAGAAATGAAAAAGTTATTGGCAATGCCGAAAAAATGAATTACTTCAGTGGCATGATTAAGGAAGAGAACAAACGTATGAATAAGCATGTAGAAACCATACTACAAGCTGCTTTAATGGAAAAACAAGAGCTGCAATTAAACTTAACTTCAATAGCAGTGAATAAAATGTTGCAAAATGTAATCAATGCGTATGAGTTACAGTTGCAAGAAAAAAATGCAAAAGTAGAAGTAGATTTTTTAGCCAAGAAAGATGAAGTGATGGCTGATGAAATTCACTTCAAAAATTTACTGTCTAACTTAATAGACAATGCCATTAAATATTCAAAAGAAAACTTGCATTTAAAGTTTACTACTTATAACAACAACAAAAATGTTTTTATAAAAATTGAAGACAATGGAATAGGTATGGATAAAGAAAGTGTGAAACGAATTTTTGAAAAATTTTATAGAGCTCATACAGGCAATGTTCACAATGTTAAAGGATTTGGTTTGGGTATGAGTTATGTTAAAACAGTAATTGATGCACACAAAGGCAGAATAAGAGTTGAAAGCACTTTAGGAAAAGGAAGTTGTTTTACTGTAGAGCTGCCATTGAAAAAATAATGGTTATTAATATTCCATTTTTCTAAGTTTAGGGGCTTTAAACCAAGTAATTATTACAACTAAAAGCGTCATAGCTCCACCGAAAATAACAGATGGACGCAAGCCCATTAACCTCGATGCTATGCCACTTTCCATCATGCCCAATTCGTTGCTACTATTAATAAACATCGAGTTTACAGACGAAACTCTACCACGCATTTCATCGGGTGTGGTTAATTGTAAAATAGTGCCACGTACCATTACACTTATGCCATCGCACATGCCACTTATGAGTAATGCAATAAATGAAATGGCATAAAAAGTAGATAACCCAAAAACAATTATACAAATTCCAAAACCTGCAACAGCCATCATCATTCTTTGTCCCTGTTTTTTACGCATTGGAAATAAAGTAAGTAAAACAATTACAATCATAGAACCCATGTCTGTAGCTGCATTCAACCATCCAAAACCAATGGGGCCAACAGCCAATACTTTACTTGCAAACTCTGGCATTAGTGCAACTGCACCACCAAACAATACAGCAAATAAATCCAATGAAATTGCTCCCAACATTATTTTATGAGTTAATACAAAACGCAAACCTTCCTTCACACTTTGCCACGCGTTGGTGGTATGTTTAATGGCAAGAACAGGTTTTTTTGTGAGTGTAGAAATAACCAATGTTGCCATTGATATTGAGCAAAGAATTACGATAAACGTATTGTGTATACCAATGCCAGCAATTAAAAAGCCAGCACTTGCATGTCCTACAATGGATGCAATTAACCAAGTGGAAGAACTAATATTGGCAGCAAATTGTAAAATATTTCTGGGTACCAATTGTGCAACAATGGCATTGGAAGTTGGCCCTACAAATGCACGAATAATGCCTGTAACAAATATGATGGCATAAAAACAATACTCTTGTGAAGTAATAGAAAGATGTTGATTAAAATATTGGGCTGTAAGCATTACCAACGCCATTGCACAAACTGTATAAGCCATCATGCCTCTTAGTAAAATTGTTTTCTTATCTGTTTTATCAATGATGTGCCCTGCATATAAAGCCAAACTAAACACAGGAATAAATTCTGATAAACCAATTAAACCAATGGCAAATGAACTTTGTGTAAGCTGAAAAAGTTTGTAAGCAACTACTGTTGAAACCATTCTTAACGACATAATAAATAAGAAACGAGCCGAAATATATCGCCTAAATTCTGGTTCTTTTAAAGGGGAAAGTCCTTCGTTTTTAATAAGTTTAGGCATGTAAACGTATTCTTATTTATGGAAGTGTAAAGTAATGCTGACCATTGTCTAAATCTTTTTCTAAAGCATCCAATACCACTTTTAAATGTTGTTCGTTGCCTAAAAAATCTGCATTGCTGGCATCAATAAAAATGGTTTTTATATTGTGTTGTTTTATGTAACTGGTATATGTTTCTTGTAGGTTAAACAAGTATTCATCTGGAATTTGTTGTTCATATACACGGTTTCTTTTTTTAATATTTGCTTGCAGTTTTTGTACAGGGGCATGCAAGTAAATAAGTATATCTGGAAAAACCAATTGTTGATGAATGATATCGAATAATTTTTGATACAACCTAAACTCTTCATCCGGTAAAGTAACTTTTGCAAACAACAAGCATTTAGTAAACAAGTAATCCGATACAGTAACAGTTTGAAACAAATCTTTAGTATGAACCATATCTTTCAACTGCTTATACCTTTCTGCCATAAAAAATAATTCTACTGGAAAAGCGTATTGTTGTTGGTTTTCGTAAAATTTCGTTAGAAAAGGGTTTTCGGCAAATTCTTCTAAAATTATTCTTGCATTAAAATGCTTGGCCAGTAAATTGGTTAATGTTGTTTTTCCTGCTCCAATATTGCCTTCTACAGTTATAAATTGATGGTTCATACAATGCGTCAAAATTAAAAGACACAAGCTTGAGTACAGTTAAATCTTTTGCACATTTAAATTGTCTTTACATTGTTGTAATAAAGTTGAAATTGTTTTTTTTTCAACAGGATGTATTAGGTTGGGTGCAATTTCTGCCAAAGGCAATAACGCAAATCGTCTATTGGGCAGTTGAGGATGTGGCAAATGCAACAGTTCTGAATGAATTATCAAATCATCAATTATTAAAATGTCTAAATCAATGGTTCTTGGACCCAGTTTAACCATTCTTTTTCTGCCCATCGTTTCTTCAATAGCCAACAATTGAAGCATTAATTTTTCTGGGGATAATTGCGTATTTAATTTTAATACTTGGTTGTAAAAATTGGGTTGATCTGTAAAACCCCAAGCTGCAGTTTCGTAAATAGATGATGTTTGAACAATATTGCCACAAAGCTCTTCAATTTTTTGAGCTGCAGTTTGTAAGTTGCTTTTTCTTTCGCCAATATTTCCACCAATTAATAAATAGGCTGTAAAATTATGTTCAGGTTGTTGCTTCATATTATACCTTCTTCAAATTGTATAATTTAAAAATCAAACATATAGAATTTGTTGGTGATTAAATTTCTTTTTCATTATACAACTATTCAAATAGATTTGTTTAAGAATTTATATTATGGTATCTAACTACAATCAGTTTAAAGC
>JAGOUF010000108.1 GCA_018061385.1 Chitinophagaceae bacterium
GTATTAAAATGAGTAGACATATCGTTGCTTTTAAAAGTAATAATAATAAAATATTGATGAAGTAAATTGAAATATATTTTGATACAGCTTATTTTTTTTCGCTAAACATTATTTACATTCATTGTTCAAACCAAATTAACTTGAGAAAAGTATCTCCATTGTTTTTATGGATATTTATAATTCTGTGTATTTGCACAACAGGAGTTGTAGGTTTTATGGTTATTGAAGGGTATCGGTTTTTAGATGCATTGTTTATGACTGTAATTACCATAACAACCATTGGTTATGGAGAGGTTCATCCTTTGTCTGATAATGGTAAAACATTTTCCATCATACTCATTTTACTTTCATTCTCAACATTCACGTATGTATTGGCAAAGCTTACACAGTATTTTGCAAGTGGCGAAATGAAGTTGTATTTTAAAAATAAAAAAATCATGAACACATTAGATCACTTATCTGAGCATGTAATAATTTGTGGCTTTGGTAGAAATGGACAACAAGCCGCTAAAACATTAATTGGTCATAAGATACCATTTGTTGTTATAGATAGAGACGATATTAATTTGGATTCTTTCAAACAAACAAATCATGTACACCACAATTTATTGTGCATCAGTGGCGATGCAACGGAAGATTTAGTACTAAAAAAAGCAGGTATAGAAAGAGCTAGTAGTTTAATTTGTTCTTTACCAACTGATGCTGATAATGTGTTTATTGTTTTATCTGCAAGAGCATTAAACAACAACCTACGTATTATTAGTAGAGCTTCAAAAGCATCATCTATTCAAAAATTAAAAAAAGCTGGAGCCAACAATGTAATAATGCCAGATAAAATTGGTGGCACTCACATGGCTACTTTAGTTAGTAAGCCAGATGTTGTTGAGTTTATTGATTTTTTAAGTGGAGAAGAAGCCGAAAGTATTAATATAGAAAGTATAGATTTTGAATTAATTCCAAAAGAAATACAACCTTCTACATTGGCAAATATTATGGCTTGGAAAAGTACAGGGGTAAATTGTATTGCAGTAAAAGATGAGTACGGACGATTTTTAATTAATCCACCAACAGATTTATTGTTAAAAGTTGGGATGAAGATGATTTTATTAGGCACTAAGCTCCAAATTGCAGCTATGAAACAAAACGTAGATAACGTTTAAACGAAAACGATTGCGTAAAACAATAAATCATATTTAATTGCTTTGTTCAATTTGTAGTATTTTGCTAACCGAATTATTTACAAAGGAAATTATTCCCTAACAGATTAATGCTAATATGATGAGTGAAAAAATGAGTAAGTATCGGTGGACAATTTGTTCACTTTTGTTTTTTGCAACTACAATTAATTATTTAGACAGGCAAGTACTTTCCTTAACGTGGAAAGATTTTATTGTTCCAGAGTTTCATTGGAACAACACTGATTACGGAAATATAACAGCTATTTTTTCTATTGTTTATGCAGTTTCTATGCTTTTTGCTGGCAGGTTCGTAGATAAATTAGATACCAAAAAAGGATTTCTTTGGGCAATTGGAATTTGGAGTATTGGTGCTTGTTTACATGCATATTGTGGCATTGCAACTTCAGGTGTGTTAACAGGTAAATGGTTTGTTGGTTTTGAAGGAGCTAAAGATGCAATTGCAACAGTTAGCAATGTTTCGCAAATTGCAACAGTTAGCGTTACCTTATTCATTATAGCAAGAATTGTGTTAGCAATAGGAGAAGCAGGAAATTTTCCTGCAGCAATTAAAGCCACTGCAGAATATTTTCCAAAAAAAGATAGAGGTTTAGCCACCAGCATTTTTAATGCAGGTGCAACTGTTGGGGCTTTGGCAGCACCATTAACCATTCCTTTTATTGCAGAAGCCTATGGTTGGGAAATGTCTTTTCTTTTAATTGGTTTACTCGGATTTATTTGGATGGGATTTTGGGTATTCATGTACAAAAAACCTGAAGCACATCCAAAAGTTTCAAAAGAAGAATTGGCATACATTCAACAAGACGATTTGTTAGATGAAGTTCGTCCTGCATCAACGAATACAAAAATTACTTTTGCAAAAGCATTTCAATACAAACAAACTTGGGCTTTTGCTGTAGGTAAGTTTATGACAGATGGCGTTTGGTGGTTCTTTTTATTTTGGACACCTGCTTATTTAAGTTCAGTATACGGACTTACGTCTGCTCAAAGTGCACCTCAAATATTTGTATTGTACACCATTACTTTATTATCCATTATTGGTGGTTGGTTACCAACTTATTTTGTAGAGAAAAAAGGGATGAATCCTTATGCAGGAAGAATGAAAGCCATGTTAATCTTTGCTTTCTTTCCATTGTTGGCTTTGTTAGCACAACCATTGGGTCATATTTCAGTATGGATTCCTGTTATTATTATTGGTATTGCTGCAGCAGCACATCAAGCATGGTCGGCCAATATTTTTTCAACAGTTGGCGATATGTTTCCAAAATCTGCAATTGCAACCATTACTGGTATTGGTGGTATGGCAGGCGGTATTGGTTCTTTTTTAATTAATAAAGGTTCGGGAGTATTGTTTGATTTTACACAAAAAAATTGGAGTACAGTCAACGGAAAACCATTGCTAGAACAATATCCTCAATTGGTAAATGCGGATACTGCTAAAGTTTTTCTTGAACAACAAGCCACACAATTAAATACAAAAGTTGGAAATATTGAAGACCTTTTAAAAGCATTATCAAGTACAGGAAACGTAGTTGTAAATGGCATTAACTCTGGCTATATGATTATTTTTGCCATTTGTTCTGTTGCCTATTTAATAGGTTGGGTTATTATGAAATCTTTAGTTCCAAAATATAAAGTAATCACAGATTTGTAGTATATTGCAATATCATCTAAGCCTGCACTTATTACCTATATGTAATTAGATGCAGGCTTTTTTCGTTTCAATATTTATCTTTTAAATTAACCCTATGCTAAAAAAGAAAGTGCTTTGTTTTGGTGAGTTGTTGTTGCGAATTTCTCCTGCACCAAATGATGAAGCTATGGGCAAACATCCCATGTTATTGTACATGGGTGGTGCAGAAGCCAATGTAGCTACTGCTTTAGCTGGTTGGAATGTGCCTGTAAAATATTGTACAGTGTTGCCCGATAATTTTATGAGCCATCATATCATTGATTTTTTAGAATACAAAGGCATTTACACTTCTTCAATTGTATTTGCTGGAAATAGAATTGGCTTGTATTATTTGGAACGTGGAGCCGATTTAAAAGGAAGTATGGTATACGACAGAGATCATTCATCATTTGCTCAATTAAAAAGAGGAATGATTGATTGGGATAAAGTATTGAGAGATGTTGATTGGTTTAATTTTTCAGCCATAAGCCCTGCATTAAGTGAAAATGTTGCCGATGTTTGTTTAGAAGCTTTAGAAGCAGCAGCTCAAAAAAATATTACCGTTTCTGTTGATTTAAATTATAGAGCTAGGCTTTGGAAATACGGAAAGCAACCTATAGAAATAATGCCCAAACTGCTTGAATACTGCAATGTAGTAATGGGTAATATTTGGAGTGCCAATAGTTTATTGGGATTAAATGTAGATGAACATATACATACCAATAGTAGCAAACAAAAGTATATAGCACATGCACAAGCAACTGCAGAAGCAATTGTGGAAAAATTTCCAAGAGTAAAAACTGTTGCCAATACTTTTAGGTTTGATCATGATGGAGACAATGTATTGTATTATACCCATTTATTTGATAAAGGAACACATGCTCAATCGGCTGATTTTACTTGTAAAGGTGTTGTAGATAGAAGTGGAAGTGGCGATTGTTTTATGGCTGGAATAATTTATGGATTGTACAATCAAAATTCATCTCAAGAAATATTGGATTACGCTACAGCTGCTGCTTTTGGTAAGTTACAAGAGTATGGCGATAGTACTGGTCAAGATATTTTAAGCATTAAAAAAATGAAACAGTAAGTATTATTTTACTTTATTGATAGATTCTTTAATCACTTTATCATAATCTATAAACATTTCAAAAAATACTTTAATTGGAATAAATATCAGCATAAAAATTTTGCCCTCTTTTTCTACCATTAATACAAAAGTGCCAAGTATGATTACAAATTGTTGTACAAAAATTCTTTTGTATGGCCTAAACATTAACTCATTTAGGTTGGCTGTTTTGTAACTACCAGTCATTATAAAATCTTTTATAATGCCCAATATATAAGTTGCAACAAATAACCCTAAAAAAGCAACTGCATAGCTTGGTAAAAGAGTATTAAATTTAAATAATAAATCAAGCACCGTAATTTTCAGCCCATTTATGCTCATAATGGATAGAAAAATAAATAGTTGAACAAGCACAAAAAATCCATAATGAAACAAGAAGAAAAACATGAACACATAACCAGATTGTTGTGTTGAATAGTTTGTGCTACTCTGCCAAGTGTCTGTCTTTTTATACAATGTAGTTAACCACATTTGCAAAAAATTAAATACACCAATGATTACAGTTTCTAAGCAAAAAATTAGAAAAATAATTTTTGCATCCCAATGCAACATCCACACGCCCCCAATAGCAAAAATATTGCTTGCAATAATTAGCCAATCGGTAATAGAAAATGATCGTTTTAAGAATTGTTTCATGTATTAAATTAATCTTGCAAAATATTTCATTTAAAACTACTGTACAATACCATAAAGTACTTAGTTTTAATTAGATAAAATAAATATAGAAAGTAATATATGAATACTTACACAATAACCATTCATGGCGGTGCAGGAACTATTTTAAAAGAAGATATGTCAGCCGATTTAGAACAAGCTTATAAAGATGCTTTGCAAGAAGCATTGGATGCTGGTTATAATATTTTGGCCAACAATGGCTCTGCTGTTGAAGCTGTGAACATTGCAGTGATGAAACTTGAAAACAATGTATTGTTTAATGCAGGACGAGGTTCGGTTTTTACAAAAAAAGGTGAACATGAAATGGATGCTTCTATTATGGATGGAAGCAATTTAATGGCAGGTGCAGTTGCTGGTGTAAAAAATGTAGTCAATCCTGTTGAGCTTGCTAAAACTGTAATGTTAGAAAGCGATCATGTTTTTTTAAGTGGGGGCGGAGCGGTAGATTTTGCTTTACAAAAAGGGGTTGCTTTGGCTGGCGATAATTATTTTTTCACTCAATTTAGATACGATCAATGGACGTTGGTACGTGATAGCAACAACACTAGTTTAGATCACAATACTAAGGTTGATACACTCATGAAAAATAAAAAATTTGGAACAGTTGGAGCAGCTGCATGTGATGCTTTTGGCAATATTGCTGCAGCAACAAGTACAGGAGGAATGACGAACAAAAGGTACAATCGTATTGGCGATACGCCAGTTATTGGAAGTGGCACTTATGCCAACAACAACACTTGTGCAATTAGTTGTACAGGTCATGGAGAGTTATTTATTAAGGCTGTTGCAGCTTACGATGTAAGTTGTTTAATGGAATACAAAGGCTTGAGTTTACAAGATGCCATGAACATTGTTGTAAACGATAAATTGGTAAAAATTAATGGCGAAGGTGGAATGATTGGCGTTGATGCAAAAGGCAATCATGCTATGCTATTTAATAGTGAAGGAATGTACAGAGCTGTAAAAAATAGCAAAGGACTAAATGAAATTGGTATTTATAAATAAGTGGAAATTACAAGTAATGTAGTCACCATTTAAGAATTACTAGCACTCAGCAATCTTTCATAAACATCTGCATAGCTACTGCCAATGGGTATTTCTTTACCAGCAACTTGAACTTTGTTTTTACTAAATTTTTCAACTTTATGTAAAGGAATGATGTAGGATCTGTGAATTCTCACAAACAAATTTTCTGGAAGTTTCTCAAGTACACCTTTTAAGGTCATGAGTGTTAAAACAGGATAAGGCTTAATATGAATTTTTATATAATCATCTAAAGCTTCAATTAAATCAATGTCTTTTAAATTAATTTTCATCATCTCATAATTCACTTTTACATAAATACTGCTCATTTGTAAATCTTGAGATGCTAAAAATTCTATGTATTCTTTGGCTTTATAAATAGCTTTTAAAAAACGGTCATATTCAAATGGCTTCAACAAATAATCAACTGCATCAACATTAAAACCATCTACAGCATAGTCTTTAAATGCTGTAGTAAATATTACTGGAGGTTTGGTGGTTAAACTTTTATAAAATTGTACACCATTTATATCGGGCATTTGGATATCTAAAAAAAGCAAATCAACTTTATTGTGTTTTAAATAGTCTTTTGCTTCATCTGGATTGGTAAACACTTTATCTAATTGCAAGTAAGAAATTTTGCTACAATATTGTACAATTACTTGCAATGCCAAAGGCTCATCATCTAATGCTATACAATGTATCATATTTCTGTTTCAATGGTTAGATGAACAATAAACTCTTGCTGATTTTCTTCAACAAACAAAGTATGTTTATTTGGATAAGACAATGCCAATCTTCTCTTAACATTGTTAATACCAATACCCGTTGTATCCATATTATTTTCTTTATGAACAATGGTATTTTTTACATGTAGTGTAATAGATTTTTCTTCTGCTAAAAGTTCAATTTCAATTTTGGAATTTTCTTTTGTGCTCACTCCATATTTAAAAGCATTTTCTATAAAGGGAATAAAAAGAAGAGGTGCTACACTTTTGTCATGTAGATTGCCATTTACATTCAATTGTACATTTACTTTATCTGTTAATCGCACCAATTGTAAGTCGATATAATTTTTAATAAACTCTACTTCATTCTCTAAAGGCACTTGATCTGTTTGCGTTTCCGTAAGGATATAACGCATTATAGAAGATAATTTGAGTATGGCTTTGGGCGTTTTATCGCTTTGAACAACTGCTAAAGAATAAATATTGTTGAGTGTGTTAAAAAAGAAATGCGGATTAACCTGTGTTTTTAAAAAGGATAATTCGGTACTTATTTTTTCGTGTTCAATTTTTTCTTTTGTGTGTTCTGCTAACAACCATTTTTCAATTACAGTAGCACAAATACCAATTGTAAATACCAATAAAAAAACTAAAAATGAACCCGGGAAATATCTGAAAGTTCCATTACTTGGTTTTCGTTTTAATTCTCTAGATTCTTTTTTAGAAAAAGTAGTATCCGCCGACATTTTATTGGCTTTTTGTTTAAAGCCTTGCCTCATTTCGGCTTGTATAGTTTCGGCATTGGTGCCATTAATTGCAAATGTAATTTCTCTTGGCAAATAAATAAATGCTGCGAATGATACACTTACAAATAC
>JAGOUF010000109.1 GCA_018061385.1 Chitinophagaceae bacterium
ATTCTACTGTTTATTGCAGAACCAGTGATGTTGTTATAATAATTATTAAAAACGTGACCATTGCCGAATCTGTAAGATGGTAAACGTTGTTCAACTTTTTTATAATAGTTGTAAGCAAAAGTTGTTTTTCTATCAAAATCATCGGTATCTGAACTACCAACTAAATGCACTTTATGATGGTCGTGAAAATAGTTCCAAGATACTGTAATATATGCACTTGAACCACCAATATCAACTAAACCATCATACAAATCTTGATTGGTTTGTACGCTTGGGTCTTCATTAAAAAATTCACAATGATCTATCCAAATATTTGTTGCATTATTTATTCTAATTGCATCGCCACCATTTACTAAAATTTGTGGTCTACCTTCATCTCCAGTAGGAGAGTAAACAGCAGGATCTGTTCTATTGGTAATTGAAACCATAGAAATTTTTATATTTCTAATTACAACATTGTTATATCCCTCAATGGTTAATCCAACGCCATCTAAAAAAGCATTGGCTGTTGTACCAAGTAAAGTTTTATTGCTTCTTACTTTTATACTTCCACCAGAAGTGCCATTGTAAATTCTGCCTTCAACTTTTACAATGTAATTGTTAATAGGGCTCTCTAAATAATTTTTAAGCTCTATATAACTGGTGGCAGTAACAACTTTGGCTGCATCACCACCACTTGTTCCTCCATTTTGTGTAGCATAACCAATATTGGCTGCAATGGCGTTTGGAACAGTTATAATTGAATCTGTAGAATCTGATTTTTTTGAACAACTACTTGCTAAAAGCACAATTGAGTAGAAGATAACAATCGTTTTTTTCATATTCTAAAAATTTGCAAAGCAATAGAACAACTAGTTAATGTAGAAAAGTAATGTTGAGTTAACAAGCAAAGTTCTAATTAAAAATTGTTTTGTAAATTTTTAATTACGGTAACGTTCCCAAACAAGCATAAAAAAAGCCCTGCAAAATGCAGGGCTAAAGTATTTTAATTAAATAATTAGTAAGGCATCACCATAACTAAAAAAGCGATATTTATCTTTTATAGCTTTTTGATAAGCTTCCATCGTTAAATCATAACCTGCAAAAGCACAAGTCATAATTAATAAACTAGTTTTTGGCAAATGAAAATTCGTAACTAAACTATCTGCAATATTAAAATTGTAAGGAGGATGAATGAAATGATTGGTCCATCCTTCGTTTGGCTTTAATAATTTAGACGCTGTGAAACTAGTTTCCATTGCTCTCATGGTAGTTGTACCAATTGCACAAATACGATGATCATTTTCTTTTGCTTTGTTTACAATTTTTACAGCCGAATCTGGAATATTGTAATATTCGGCATCCATTTTATGTTTGCTTAAATCTTCAACTTCAATAGGTCTAAAAGTACCTAAACCAGTGTGTAAAGTAACTTCAGCAAAACGGATTCCTTTAATTTCACAACGTTTAATTAACTCTTTGCTAAAGTGCAATCCTGCTGTAGGAGCTGCAACTGCACCTTCGTATTTAGCATAAACAGTTTGATAACGTTCTCTATCTTCTTCGTCTGGCTTACGTTTAATGTATTTTGGAAGTGGCGTTTCTCCCAAAGTTTCTAGCATTTTCTTGAAACTTTCATCATCATCATCCCATAAAAATTTGATGGTTCTTCCACGGCTGGTTGTATTGTCAATTACTTCTGCAACCAACTCTTCGCTTTCTCCAAAATATAGTTTGTTACCCACACGAATTTTTCTTGCGGGATCAACAATAACATCCCATAAACGGTTGGGTTTGTTCAATTCTCTTAATAAAAAAACTTCAATTTTTGCACCAGTTTTTTCTTTTCTACCATACATTCTAGCTGAAAAAACTTTGGTGTTGTTTACTACAAATACATCTTTATCGTCGAAGTAATCCATAATATCACGGAAATGTTTGTTTTCCATGTTACCTGTTTTGCGATTTACAACCAATAAACGACTGTCTTCACGACGTTTTGTAGGATTTTGTGCAATGAGATTTAAAGGTAGATCGTACCTAAATTGAGATAGTTTCATGTTACGGCATGATTTAATTTGATGAAGAAAGGCTGCGAAGGTAAGGTTTTATTGCCTTTGCTAAACCAATATTTTGTGGGCTATTGGTTTTTGGTACAATAGTAAACGTCTCTATCTTCTTTCATGCCATACTTAAACATTTCGTTGTGTGTAAATTGGCTTGTATAATCAATAACCTGAACTGTAAACCCTGCTTTTTCAAGTCGATCTTTATAATCTATGCCATATATTCTTACATGGTCTGGCTGTCCAAAAAGTTCTAATTGCTTTTTAGGATCATTTATGTGAATATCTTCAAAAGTGGTGGTTCTTTTGTTATCAACAGGAACATTCAGAATTGCCCATCCTCCTTTTTTTAAAGCTCTAAACATTTCAGACATTGCTTTTGCGTCATCTGGAATATGCTCTAGCACATGATTGCAAATGATTACATCAAATGTGTTATCGGTAAATTTTAAATCTGTTAAATCCATTCTTATGGTAGTTGAGCCATAATCGTATTTATCTGGATTAAGATCTATAGATGTATAATCAATATTGTTAAGCGATTTAAACTTTTTATAAAACAATTTTTCTGGTGCAGCATGCAACATTTTAATATTGGCCGAAAAAAGATTGGTTTTATGTTGTAAAAAATGCCATAAAATTCTATGACGTTCTAATGAGCCACAATTAATACATTTTGCATTGGCTCTTTTTTCAATTCCGGCAGGCAAAAAAGTAATGTAGGTTTTGTTGCAACAAGTACATTCAACATCATTTCCCTTCAAAGCAAATTGTAACAATTTCTTTTTAAATGCTTTAGGAGTAAAATTTTGTCGAATAAAGAGTTTTAAATGCATATGAAATTTTTTTGTCATTATTGCAAACGCTCAAAGTGTAAACTTAGTATATCATTGCCAAGTTAACCTGTGAAAGTTTGAAGCTTAAAGATACATGAGTTACAAAGCATTATATACAGTTATACAATTTTTGGTATAGATGCAATCAATTTTTGTGTGTACTCATTTGCAGGGTTATTGTATATATCGTTGGCTTTACCCATTTCTACAATTTTACCTTTTTGCATTACCATTATTCTATCGCTTATATATCGAACAACCGATAAATCGTGAGAAATAAATATAGCTGTAAAGCCAAAATCTTTCTTCAAATCATTTAATAAATTCAATACTTGTGCTTGTACACTTACGTCTAGGGCACTTACACTTTCATCGCAAACAATAAAAGTAGGTTCTAGTGCCAATGCTCGGGCAATTACAATTCTTTGCCTTTGACCTCCACTAAATTCATGAGGATAACGATTGTAATGTTCTGGCAATAGATTAACTTTTTGCAATAGCTCCATTACTTTTTCTTTTCGTTGTTGTTTTGTAGGCAATATTTTATGCACCAATAGAGGCTCTTCAATTGCTTCGCCAATGGTTAATCTTGGGTTTAAGGAGGAATAAGGATCTTGAAAAATAATTTGCATTTTTTTTCTCAAACTTTTTAAAGTAGCTGCACTGGCTTTAATTAAGTTTTCATTTTCAAAAAAAACATTTCCTTCGGTACTTTCAATCAATCTTAAAATTGCACGGCCAAGTGTTGATTTTCCACATCCACTTTCTCCAACTAAACCCAATGTTTCACCTTTATAAACAGAAAAACTTACGTCATCAACTGCTTTGTTGTATGCTGTAATTTTTCCTAAGAAAGTTTTTTTAGATGGATAATAAACTTTTAAATGTTCAACACTAAGTATTGCTTCTTGTTTTGGTAATTGAGCTGTATTCATCTCAATTTCTTGTGAACTAATTGTAGGAAATTTTTGTATCAACTCTTTTTCTGTTCCATCATCATTCATAAAATCACTCACTATTGGCAATCTTGTATTTTTAGGATAAAGTGCAGGCCTACAAGCCAACAATGCTTTTGTGTATGGATGTTTGGGGGTTTTGAAAATTGTTTGTACAGTGCCAGTTTCAACAATTTTACCTTTATACATTACAACAATTTTATCTGCAATTTCTGCAACTACACTTAAATCGTGGGTAATAAAAATTACACCCATGTTGTTGTGTATTTGTAACTCTTTAATAAGTTCTAAAACATTTTTTTGTACAGTAACATCTAAAGCTGTGGTGGGTTCATCGCAAATTAATAAATCAGGTTCGCAACTCATAGCCATTGCAATCATTACACGTTGTTTCTGTCCACCACTAATTTCATGAGGATAGCGGTTAAACAACAAATCGGCATTGGGTAATTTAACCTTTTTAAACAAATCTATTGTTTGTGCTTTTGCTATTTTTTTACTTAGTTTTTTGTGTAAACAAATGGCTTCCATAACTTGATTTCCACAAGTAAGTACAGGATTTAAAGAAGTCATTGGTTCTTGAAAAATCATGGCTATTTTATTGCCACGAATATTTTGTAAAATGTGTTTGGGTGTTTCTAAAATATTGATGGTATTATTATCTGAATACAATAAAATGCTGCCATTTAAGTATTTGGCTGGTGGCTGTGGCAATAATTGTAAAACCGATAATGATGTAACCGATTTGCCTGATCCACTTTCGCCAACAATGGCTACCAATTCGCCTTTGGCAATTTCAATATCTATATTTTGTAAGGTTGGAGTAGAGCCTTCTTCGCTATTAAATGTTACAGAAAGATTGTTGATAGAAAGTAATGGACTTTGCATGTGCTAAATAACAGCATTTTTAAGTGAATAAAAAACAGAATCTTTTGTATAGTTAAAATGCTATTGAGATTGGTTAATTATTTTGTCATTCTTTGTTTTGTTGAACCCCTTTATCCTACATTTGCAAACACTAACATTTGGTAGTAAATAATGGACATGATTAAAAAGCATTGGTGGAAAATTTTAGCAATAATTTTATTAATGTACACTTGTATTATGGGTTTTCTAGTGAAAATACCACAAGCTTTACCAGGTGTTCCTTTGTATCATTCTATACGAAATTTATTTTTTCATGTTCCAATGTGGTTTGGAATGATGGTGCTTTTTACAGTATCGTTGGTAAATGCAATTAAATTTTTAAGAAACCCTCAAATAAAATACGATTATTATTCAACCGAATATGCCAGAATGGGTTTAGTGTATGGTATTTTAGGAATAATTACTGGTGCAATTTGGGCAAATTTTCAATGGGGTGCACCTTGGAGCAGTGATCCAAAACAAAATGGTGCAGCCATTGCCATACTTATTTATTTTGCCTATTTCGTTTTAAAAGGAAGTTTAAATGATGAAGAGAAACAAGCAAGAATTGGTGCAGTGTATAACATATTTGCATACTTTATGTTGTTTCCAACAATTTGGATTTTACCAAGATTGGTAGAAAGTTTACACCCTGGAGGTCAAGGAGGCACAGGTGGTAATCCAGCTTTAAATGGAAGTGATATGAGTGCAGAAATGAGAATTGTATTTTGGCCAGCAGTATTGGGTTTTTCTTTATTGGGAGTTTGGATTACAACATTAAAAATTCGATTAAAAATTCTAGAAGCAAAGCAGTTAGAAAATGAATAAAATAAAAATAGCATTCACCGTACTTTTTTTGTTTATCCTTAATGTTTGGGTAAAAGCTCAAGATGTTGCTGTGAATACCAATGCAATTTCAAAAGAAGAACGTTCGGAACAAAGTATTTATGTAGTAATGGCTGTTGCTATTACGATTGTACTTGGATTATTGCTCTATTTAATTAGTTTAGATAGAAAAATAAGTAAAATTGAAAAAGGAAAATTGTAATTTACATTTATCCAATTACAACATATTTTATTGTAAAAATTACTATTAGTTAACGATTGCTCATTTTATAAATTAAAAACGATTCGCTCATGTCAGATCAACATTACAGCTTTTTTCAAAGTGTTGAAAAAAGTTTTGACAAAGCAGCAAGCCTTACCAAATGGGATAAGGGATTGCTAGAACAAATTAAGGCTTGTAACAGTGTATACAGAATGCGTTTTCCAGTGAAAATGGATGATGGCCGTATAGAAGTTATTGAAGCGTACCGTGTACAACACAGCCAACACAAAAGCCCTTGTAAAGGTGGTATTCGTTTTAGCGATGAAGTAAACCAAGACGAAGTGATGGCTTTAGCTGCATTAATGACGTACAAATGTGCTATTGTAAATGTGCCATTTGGTGGTGGTAAAGGTGGTATTAAAATTAATCCACGTAAATACAGCACCTACGAATTAGAAAAAATTACTCGTCGTTATACGGCTGAATTGGTAAAGAAAAATTTTATTGGCCCAGGTATTGATGTACCTGCACCAGATTATGGAACAGGAGAAAGAGAAATGGCATGGATTGTAGATACTTACCAATCTTTAAAGCCAGGAGATATTGATGCTGCTGGTTGTGTAACAGGAAAACCAATTACTCAAGGTGGCGTTAGAGGAAGAAAAGAAGCTACAGGATTGGGTGTTTTCTTTGGAATTAGAGAAGTATGCAATATGGTTGACGTAATGACTAAGCTTGGATTAACTACAGGAATAGTTGGAAAAAGAGTAGTTGTTCAGGGATTAGGAAATGTTGGTTACCATAGTGCAAAATTTTTTAGAGAACATGGTGCAATTGTAGTTTCAATTGCAGAATATGAAGGTTCTATTTATAAAGAAGATGGTATAAATGAAGAAGAATTATTTATACATCGTAAAGCTACTGGTTCAATTTTAAATTTCCCTGGAGCAACCAATTTGGCTAAAAATACAGATGCTTTAGAATTGGAGTGTGACATTTTAATTCCTGCTGCATTGGAAAATGTAATTAATGGAGAAAATGCACCAAGAGTAAAAGCAAAAATTATTGGAGAAGCTGCAAATGGACCATTAACACCAGAAGCAGATGAAATTTTTGTTGCAAAAGGTACATTGGTTGTACCAGATATGTATTTAAATGCTGGTGGTGTAACTGTATCTTATTTTGAGTGGTTAAAGAATTTAAGCCACGTTAGATATGGTAGAATGGAGAAAAGATTTACTGAAAATATGAACACACATATTCTTTCTCAAATTGAAGAATTAAGTGGTAAAAAAGTAGATCAAAAAGAAAGAGATTTAATTTTACACGGTGCTGATGAGGTTGATTTAGTACATAGTGGATTAGAAGAAACTATGATTGCAGCAACTAGAGAAATCATGGATATTTGGAAAGCAGACCCATCAATACCAGATATGCGTACAGCAGCTTATGTAAATGCTATTAACAAAGTAGCTACTAGCTATTCTGAAT
>JAGOUF010000110.1 GCA_018061385.1 Chitinophagaceae bacterium
GCAAAATGGAAAAACTGCAAGACGAACGCATTGTTTTTATTTTTGACGAATGCCACCGCAGTCAGTTTGGTGAAACACATAATCGTATCAAAGCATTTTTCAATAACATTCAATTATTCGGTTTTACGGGCACACCCATTTTTGCCGACAATGCCGTAAAAAATGAATTGGGCAAACGCACCACTACCGAACTGTTTGGCGAATGTTTGCACAAATATGTAATTACAGATGCCATCAAAGACGAAAACGTATTGAAGTTTTCAGTTGAATACGTTGGCAGGTACACCCTTCGACAAGCTCAGGGTGACAAACCAAGTGCTACCGAAATTGATATTGAGGTAGAAGACATTGACACCAAAGAGTTGATGGAATCGCCCAAACGATTAGAAAAAATTACCGATTACATTATTGCCAATCACAACCGAAAAACACACAATCGGGATTTTACGGCAATGTTTTGTGTGAGCAGTGTAGAAACGCTGATAAAGTATTACGATATTTTTCAAAAACGAAAAGACGAAGGAAAACACAATTTACGGATTGCAACAATTTTCAGCTACGCCACTAACGAAGATGATGCTGATGCCAACGGATTTTTGCCCGAAGAACTTTCAGTTATAGAAGAACCAAGAGCCTTGTATGGCTTACAAGCACACAGTCGTGAAAAGTTAGACGAGTTTATCGGGCATTACAATACAATGTTTGAAACGAAATTTTCGACCAAAGACAGCGAAAGTTTTTACAACTATTACAATGACATTTCTAAGAAAGTAAAGGAACGTAAGATTGATATTTTGTTGGTGGTAAATATGTTCCTCACAGGATTTGACAGCCAAACCCTGAATACAATGTACGTGGACAAAAACCTGAAATACCACGGTCTAATACAAGCCTATTCAAGAACCAACCGAATTTTAAACGAACAAAAATCGCAAGGCAATATTATTGTTTTTCGCAACCTTAAAAACGCCACAGACCAAGCCATTACGCTATTTAGCAACAAAGAAGCGATAGACGTAATTATAATGAAACCTTATGAAGATTATACAAAAAAATTCAATGAGGCATTTATAGAACTGATTAAAATAACGCCAACAGTAAACAGCGTAAACGATTTAAAAAGTGAAGATGATGAATTAGAGTTTATCAAAGCATTCAGAGAACTGATGCGGATAAAAAATATTCTAACTGCTTTTGCTGATTTTAAATGGGAAGATTTGGCAATGGCTGAACAACTTTTTGAAGATTATAAAAGCAAATACCTTGATTTGTACGACAAAGTAAAAAGCAATCATCAAAAAGAAAAAGTTTCCATTTTAGAAGATGTGGACTTTGAACTGGAATTAATTCACCGCGATGAAATCAATGTAAACTACATTATTCAGTTGCTCATAAAACTGAAAGCCAGCGTTCAGAAAGATGTTACCAAAACTGAAAAAGAAATTTTCAATTTACTCAACAGCGATGCCCAATTGCGTAGCAAACGAGAATTGATAGAAAAGTTCATTCAGGAAAGCTTGCCAGTATTAGAAGATACAGACGACATTCCCGAAGCATTCGACAAATTCTGGAACGAAGAACAGCAAAAGGCATTTAAGCAATTGGTAAAAGACGAAAATCTTTCAGCCGACAAAACCGAAAAGATTATTGAAGATTATTTGTTTGCCGAACGAGAACCACTCCGTGATGAAGTGCTTGAATTGATTGAAGGCGATAAACCAACAGTTTTAGAACGCAAGAAAGTTGGCGACAGAATTTTGAGCAAAATATTGGGTTTTGTGGAGACATTTATAAACGGAATGACAGGGAAATAATAATAGTAATTTTTATACCAAAAGAAAAAGTTAGTAAAAGCTTCATGCCTTATTCTATAGCTAAAAGGCTGGGTGATTGAAATGGAAAGCCCACAGTAACGCCTAAGCGGTACGAGGACTTGCAATGAAAAGCACCAACTACAGTTGAGTTTTTTATCAACCGATTACAGCCCCATTATTCTACTGTTTTAATAACAGCCGGACGTTGAGAAATTTCGTGATAACACAACACATCTTTTGCATAATAATGTGCCACCATACTTTTACGAGTTAACAATGGATTATTTATGGGAGAACCGCCATGCAATAAGTTGGCATGCCAAATAAGTACATCGCCTTTTTTTGCATGAAAATAATGTGGCTGTAAATTGTGTTGCTGAATAATAGATTCAATTTTTTCTTCGTATCTATCGTAATTGTGTTCACCAATTAACAGGGCATTGTTACCAGTTGCATAATCTTCGCTAAACACATAATTGAGTTTGTGGCTTCCAGGATAATATACCAACTCTCCACTATTTTCTTGAATATCTTCTAAGGCAATCCATTGTGCACTTAAATAGCCCATTGGTTCGGTACTCATGTGTATAAAATCGCTATGAGGCTTTTGCTCACTGCCATACATAAAGTTGATGGTTTGAAAAGGAATAGGTTGCTTTTGAAAAATGAACGCTAAAATGTTCAATATTTTTTGCTCATGAAACACTTCGTTTAATGTTGCACTGTATTGCCAGGCATCCATTATTTTTTTTCCAGTAAAATTAAAGTCGATGGTTTTATCGGTTTTCAATCGGTCAATTTCTGTATTAATGGCATCAACTTTATGGGCAAATAATCTAGGAATAATTAAATATCCTTGTTTAGGCCAAAGCAACAATTGCTGTTGTGTAACAGCATCGAACTTATTGAAATTGGGATGTGCTTTTATTTGCTCTTCTGTAATATTGGGATCATCCATCCAAGGAATATCGTTGGAGGTTTTTTTAATATCGGCATGTGCAATGCTTTGCCACACTGGCTTTTCTACTCCAAATGTTTTATATAAAGCTTTGTTTTTTTTGAGTTGTTTTAGGTTGGCTAAATTATACAACCAATAGGTGGGGCGTAAATTTCTTAATATTCCACTATATTTTTGAACCCATTGCTTCATGCAGTAAAATTAAAGTTTAAATATATGTTGTTCAAAAAACAAATACGTATAAATGCAATTAGTTAGTACCAACCGTATTTTATATGTGGTTAAATTGTTTCTTTGTAACAATGTGGTTAACAATATTTGTAGCAGCATTGTCTATTTTATTTATAGGTTATGCTGTTGTATTACTGCTGTATAGAAAATGGTTTTTGCAATTAACTCCTTTTGCAATACCCAATACTATTGTACCACAAACAACGTTTAGCATAATTATTCCTGCACGTAACGAAGCCTTGTATATTGGTAATTGTTTACAATCAATCGTAGAACAAAATTACCCAGATGATTTGGTTGAAATTATTGTTATAGATGATCATAGCACCGATGATACTAGCCTTATAGTTGAACAATTTAGAGCCAAACATTACAACATTAAACTAATTAAGTTGGTTGATGAATTGAATGGCGAAATTTTAAATTCGTACAAAAAGAAAGCCATTGAAAATGCGATTGGTTATGCAACTGGCCATTGGATAATTACTACAGATGCCGACTGTATTGCAAAAACCAATTGGTTAAAAAGCTACGATGCTTGGATACAGCTACAACAACCTGTATTTGTTGCAGCCCCTGTTGTGTTTACCAACAATGGTAGCTTGCTGCAAACGTTTCAGTTCATAGATTTTATGAGTTTGCAAGGCGTTACTGCTGCATCGGTAAATGCAGGGTTTCACAATATGTGCAATGGTGCAAACTTGGCGTATAAAAAAGAAGTGTTTTTTGAAGTGAATGGTTTTAAAGGAATTGACAATATTGCAAGCGGAGACGATATGTTGTTAATGAACAAAATAAAACAGCATTACCCCAACAATGTAAGTTTTTTGTTTTCTAAAGAAGCAATTGTTGCAACACATCCAATGCCAAGTTGGGGCAGTTTTTTCAATCAACGAATTCGATGGGCTAGTAAGGCAGATCAGTTTAAATCTAAAGACAATAAAGTATTTGCTGTACTTGTATTGGTATATTTATTAAATGCTACTTTGTTTGTGATGCCATTGGGTATTTTTTGGCAAATTAATTTTTTGTGGTGTTGGCTGTTGTTTGTAGCGTTAAAAACAATTGTAGAAATGGCTTTTGCTTTACCGGTTGCAGCATTTTTTAATCAGCCTTTTGTGTGGTGGTTTCCTTTATTACAACCTATACATATTGTGTATATTGTGGTAAGTGGTTGGTTGGGTAAGTTTGGTAGTTATCATTGGAAAGGAAGAAATGTGCAATAAAACTAACTATTCGTAGTTACATTGCTTTCTGGCCACCAAGCATATACAAAAGCACAGATAAGAGCAATTAAAATAAATGGAAATAAAATAAATTGTTTCATTGCAAATTGGTTTAACGTTATTTTTCAGACTTATAAAAACCACTAAGGTTTAAATTACATTTTAAAGAAACATATAAAGCACTGTTTAATTCATGTCTATCGGTCAATCAAATAATGTTTTCGGTAAAAGATTTAAAAAAAATAAAGGAGCTTTATTTGCTGTTGTATTAATTGCATTGTCTTTTTTGTTGGCCATTTTTGGTTATATGATTGCACCAGACAATAGCACCAACGCCAATAGAATAATACCAGAAATTGGAAGTAAAAAACCAGGGTTTACCATTCAATTGCTTCAACTAAAAAGAGAACAACAAACTGCAAACTCTTATCTACATTCACTTTTAAAAGGTAAAGAAGATGCTTTTACATTTATACCCATTATATCATTTTATGAAAAAGGCGATAGTTTGGTGTATGAAAAATTTATAGATGATGGCATTACAGAAACAAAAAAAATACACAAAAATATTGTAGCAACAACACCCGTAATATCTTCCACTTATTATTTAGGAACAGATAAGTTTGGAAGAGATATGTTAAGTAGATTAATTATTGGCGTACGTGTAAGTTTGGGCGTTGGTTTAATTGCTGTATTGATTTCTTTAACCATTGGTATTTTATTGGGTGCAATGGCTGGTTATTTTAAAGGCTGGGTAGACGATGTAATTATTTGGTTAATTAATGTTATTTGGAGTATTCCAACGTTGTTATTGGTGTTTGCTATTACACTTGTTTTGGGCAAAGGATTTTGGCAAGTGTTTATTGCAGTTGGTTTAACCATGTGGGTTAATGTTGCAAGATTGGTACGTGGCCAAGTATTGGCTGTTCGAGAATTAGAATATATTGAAGCAACAAAAGCATTGGGCTACAGCCATACAAGAACAATTGTAAAACATATTTTACCCAATATTTTAGGTCCAGTAATGGTAATCGCTGCAAGTAATTTTGCCAGTGCAATTGTGATAGAAGCGGGTTTAAGTTTTTTAGGTGTAGGTGTACAACCGCCACAACCCAGTTGGGGATTAATGATTAAAGAAAACTACAATTTTATTATTACCAACAATCCAATGTTGGCTTTAGCACCCGGTATTGCTATTATGTTATTGGTTTTGGCATTTAATTTATTGGGAAATGGCTTAAGAGATGCCTTAAATGTTAGAGGAAAAATTTAGATTCTAAAATTGAATTTGTAGCAACCAACAAACACATAACTATTTTTTCACATTTCATTTCGCCACTCACCGAAATTTATAGACTGTAGTTGTGTTAATGGCTATTTTAGCAACTTGCTTAAAAATGAATATATATAACATGAGGGTATTGTTTTGTTTATCACTTCTTTTAGCTACACATTGTGTACAAGCACAAACAGATAAGGCAGATGTTTTGCAAAATCATTTGAAAAACACTGTAAACCATTATCGTACTTCTGTTGCCGAAAAAGCATACATTTTCTCTGGTCAAGAATATTATCACAATACTGGTAAATTAATTGGCCATCGATATGCTGGTGTAGATGCTTTTTTAGAAAGCAATATATGGTACGAAGGAAAGTGGTACAACAAAGTGCCATTGAAATTAGACATATTGCACAAAGAGTTAATTACCTACACTACCAACGAAAATTTTCAATTAATTATTCAACAAGAAAAAGTAGATTCTTTTACATTGGGCAATATGCTTTATTGGCATGTAAAACCCAATGAAAACAATAAAAAAATTACCGAAGATTTTTATGAAGTATTGTATAAAAATAAACTAACCGTACTTGCAAGACGAACAAAGCAAATAAAGGAAAACGTTTCATCTGGCGGAGTTGAGAAAAAGATTGAACAAGCCGATGAGTATTATTTACTACAATCGGGTATATATACAGAAATTAAAAACAGAAGCAGTTTTCTCGATTTGTTGGGCAGCCAACGAAGCACTGTTTCTAGTTATATGAACAAGCAAGACATTTCTTTCAATTCATCTACAGAAAAATATATAGTAGAAGCCATAAAATATTTTGAGCAATTAATTAACTAATATAGCAATGCGTTATTTCTTATTTCTTACATTTTTTTGTTTTTCTATTTTGAGTGCGGTTACAACAAAAGCTCAAGAAACACAGGCTGTAACACTTAATTTACAAAAAGCAAGTTTTAAACAATTTGTTACAGTAGTAGAAAAACAAACCAATTTTTATTTTTATTTTAATACTGTAGATACCGATAGTTTACAAGTTACTATTGCTGTAAACAATGAAAGCATAAGCAATGTGTTGCAACAAATATTTAAGGAAACCGATTTGCAGTTTTCTATTACGGCAAATCAAAAAATATTTATTACACGTACCGTACAGTTACAAAATAATTTAGGAACATTATATTTTAATCCACCTGTAGCAGCTGAAAAATCTAAAAAAACTATTGCTATTTATGAGGATACAACTGCCGACAAAAACAACAATATTTTTGTACAAAATAAACTTATTTATATTGGCAAGCCAACTGCAAGTAGTAGTGGAAATGCAGTATTAACGGGTGTTGTAAAGAATATTTTAAACAATGAACCCATTGTTGGTGCAACTGTAACTAGTGGAAAAACATCGGTTATTACAGATTATTTGGGTCAGTACAGTATTACATTATTAAAAGGAAGACATTTAATTACAGTTGGTTTTTCTGGCATGAGAGACGCCTTGCGTCAGCTTATTATTTATTCTAGTGGAAGTTTAAATATTGAAATGCAAGAAGCAGTAACTACTTTAAAATCTGTTGTTGTAAGTTCTAATACAAAAAGCACAGGCGTAAAAGCTCCTAAAATGGGTGTTGAAAGGGTTACCATTAAGCAAATGAAAATACAACCAGTTGTTTTTGGTGAAGCTGATGTATTAAGAACGGTGTTAACCTTACCTGGTGTAACTTCTGTTGGAGAAGCAAGTACAGGCTTTAATGTAAGAGG
>JAGOUF010000111.1 GCA_018061385.1 Chitinophagaceae bacterium
TAGTATGAAAAAATTACTTACAATTTTAAGTTTTGTTCTTATTGGTTCTACTGTTCAAGCACAAGTAATGAGTGCAAAACCGCAGTGGGTAGAAATTAAATCGGCCAATTTGCGTTGTTGGGAGTGCAAAGAAAAATTGGAAAAATACCTAATCGTTCAAAACAAAGGGTACTTAGAAAATGCCATGGCTGAGTGGAAGTTCGATTTGAAAAATGGTATTTTTAAAGTTAAATTTTTTGCCGATAGAGCCAGCATAGAAGATATTAGAGCTGCTTTAAACAATGCAGGTTTTGATGCTGATGATGAAAAAGCTGAAGAGAATGCGTACAAAAAACTACCATCCGCATGTAAAAGAATTGAAGATGGTGGTGGCCCTAAAAAAGGAGCTCCTTGTCATTTACAGCCTTATTAATTTACTACAATTTTATCGAAAACCAGCCTACGCTGGTTTTCGTGTTTAATGAATATTTGTGAGCAATACAAAAGAGGTTAAGCAAATAACTTTAGCGGGATTTGTTATAACAATTACTGGTGCAATTTTATTTTCTACAAAAGCCATTTTTGTTAAATTGGCTTTTGCTGCAACACATACAGATGCTGTAACTTTATTGGCCTTGCGTATGTTATTTTCTTTGCCATTTTATTTAGTAGCAGCAAGGATTGCATATACCAAAGAAAACAAATCAACAATTACAACTAAACATTGGGTTTATATTTTAATTTTAGGTTTTTTAGGATATTATTTAAGTAGCTTATTCGATTTTATTGGACTTCAATTTATATCTGCAGGGTTAGAACGATTGATACTTTTTTTGTATCCAACCTTTGCAGTTTTAATCAATACACTCTTTTTTAAAAATAGATTAAGTAGTGTACAAATTACAGCACTCATTCTAACCTATATTGGAATTGGCTTGGCATATTATGGGGAACTAAAAATTGATACTTACAATCCCAATTTTTTTTACGGTTCTTTCATGGTTTTTTTATGTGCAGTTACTTATTCTTTTTATCTAGTTGGTACAGGCAAAATGGTAAACATTGTTGGTGCAACAAGGTACACTGCTTATGCAATGCTTGCAGCAACAGGCGGTATATTTATTCATTTTTTACTAACTCGTTCAATTGGCAATATTCATTTTACACCCACTTTAATTGCTTATTCTTGTGCATTGGCAATTGTAGCAACTGTATTGCCATCGTTTTTAATTAGCAATGGAATGAAAAAAATTGGGAGCAATAATGTTGCAATTATTACAAGTATTGGCCCAGTGTCTACCATTTTGCAAGCTTATTTTATTTTAGGAGAAAATATTTTCTTCGAACAAATATTGGGTACAATTTTAGTACTTATCGGAGTGTTATTAATTGGCTATAAAGCAGCCGATAGCAATAATTAAATTAACAATATTCTGTATACAACAATGCCCACTTTTTGTGGGCATTGTTGTATACAATAAATTTACATTATGGTTGATTAATTGTTTTTAACATAACCAAGTAAGTAGGGTAGTGATCGCTATAACCACCTCTATAGGTATTACCATCCCAGGTACGCATTGGATAACCCTTGTAACGACCTCTATTTTCAGTCATAAATTCTCTATTAAAAATTACTTGTTTATAAAAGAAAAACCCATTTTGATTTTTATTTAACCATGGGTAAGAAATTACAATTTGATCAAACAAACCCCAAGCATCTTGATACGCTAAAGTGCCATATCCTTTTTTGTACATTTCAACCCAAGGGTTATACAAACCACCAGGTTTTACATCTTTTATTTTACCTTTTGCTTTCAACACTTCTGTTAAGCTTGGGCTTACAGGGTCGTCATTCAAGTCGCCCATAATAATTACTTTTTGTTCGCCATCAACAGCTGCAATACTATCGCTATGATTTTTGCTTACCATAGCAGCAGCAGCACGACCAGGTGCACTTCTTTCTTCACCACCTAAACGACTTGGCCAGTGATTCACATAAACATGTACTGTTTCGCCATCGAGTTTTCCTTTTACCCATAAAACATCTCTAGTATAATACGCATCTTTTGAACCACCTGGTAACTGCACAAATAATGGTGCACTAGCTTCGGGAGTAAAATATTTTGGATTGTATAAAAAACCAACATCAATACCTCTAATATCTTTACTATCGTAATGAATTATTTTGTAACCTCTTTTTTTAAGGAGGGGATGGTTTACTAAATCTGTTAAAACAGTATCATTTTCAACTTCAGCAACGCCAATAATTGCAGGTCCGTCAGGACTCATTTTTTCAGGGTTTTCATCGGTACCTATTTTAGAAATTACAGTTGCTAATTTCTCAACTTTGTTCCAATAAATTTCACTGTTATAATTGCGTTCACCCTTTGGTGTAAACTCTTCATCTCTAATTTTTGGATTGTCTAGAGTATCAAAAAAATTCTCCAAATTATAAAAAGCAATAATCGAGATTTTATAAGCTTTTTGTTGGCCAAAACCATACATGCTTATAATACTTAATGTTGCAAAAAGAATAAATTTTTTCATGCTAATATTCAAATTATTTACAAACATACGTAAGTATGCAGAGTTCGTTTATTTTAAGTTTTTTAATTGGGGCAGTTGGCAAAATCAAATAATCAACTATTGTTGTGGCTTTTTGTAAGTAGTCCTCGTAAACTGTGGGCTACTTACTTCAATCCCCCTGCCATTCAACAATAAATCATGATTCAACTTTTTTATTCAGTAGTAGCAAAATTTTCTCTCTCTACTTTTAAGTGCAGTTGTTTCATTGTTTCAATTTATTTCAATTAAAGTTTTCAGTTAAGGTTGATTGTCTGTATAAACTGTATAATTTAATTAAAGAAAAAGCTTGGTTAGCCAATGGTGCAAAATAGTTAATTTTAGCAACTTCATATTTTACGCTTGTTATTTTAATACAAATACCTACTTTTGCAGCCCCAATTCTGTTTTGGCAGAATCTTTTTCGTTTTTTTACGAAATTGTCCAATGGGTAAAACCAATTTAATCACAAAAAAACAAGAGTAATGAACAATTACGAATTAATGGTAATTTTCACTCCGGTTCTTTCTGAAGACGATTTCAAATCGGCACAAAAGAAATATACCGAGTTAGTTACAGAAAATGGTGGTACAATAGTACATACCAATCCTTGGGGGCTAAAATCTTTAGCTTATCCTATTCAAAAGAAAACAACAGGTATTTACTGGATTTTAGAGTACACTGCTGAAGCTTCATTTAACGAAAAATTGAAAATTCAATTATTACGTGATGAGCAAGCAATGAGACACATGATGACAAAGTTGGACAAATTCGCCGTTTATTACAACTCAGTAAAGAAAAGCGGTCTAGGTTTTAACACTCAAAAGCAGGAGGCATAACATGGCAAAAAATGAAATAAAATACCTTACTGCAATTAAGCAGGAGAAGCCTAAGAAAAAATTCTGTCGTTTTAAGAAATACGGAATTAAGTATGTAGATTATAAAGACGTTGACTTTTTAAAGAAGTTTGTAAATGAACAAGGTAAAATGTTGCCTCGTCGTTTAAGTGGTAACTCTTTAAAGTACCAACGTAAGGTAAGCGATGCAGTGAAAAAAGCTCGTCAAATGGCTTTATTACCATACGTAACAGATTTATTCAAATAAACAATAGAAATTTCGTATAATTTCTTTATTAGTAACCATCCCTAATCCTGTTTTACAGGAGACAGTCTATCAAACAAATTACATTTTTGATTGGGCTCTTGGGAACTAAAAACAAACAAAATGGACGTAATCTTAATTCAAGACGTAGATAATTTAGGCGGTAAAAATGAATTGGTAAAAGTAAAAAACGGCTATGCTCGTAATTTCTTAATACCACAAAAGTTTGCTATAGAAGCAAGCCCATCTAATTTAAAACAATTACAAGAAAAATTAAAAGTAGCTGCTAAAAAAGAAGCTACTTTATTGGCCGAAATCAATAAAGTAACTGAAATATTAAAAGCTTCTCCAGTTAAGTTAACAGCTAAAACTGGTACAAGTGGTAAAATATTTGGTAGTGTTACTTCTTTACAAATTGCTCGTGCAATTAGAGATCAAAAAGGCTATGAAATTGATCGTAAGCGTATTTCTATTACTGATGAAGTAAAGGAATTGGGTACTTACAAAGCATCAATTGATTTTGGTAACAACAATATTACCGAAATTGAATTTGAAGTTATTGGTGAATAATATTTACCAACTAATATATAGTAAAGCCCTACAAAATTTTGTAGGGCTTTTTTGTGCAATTAAAATATTAGGAAAATAAATTAAAAAATGTTTGGCAATTCCATAAAAACACTACTTTCGCATAGTCCAATGCTCAGTTCTTCCATTTCTCAGAAGGTTTTAACGTAAATGCTTCAGGGTTTTTGGTTACTGTTTTTATTGGTTTTTTTAATTTCAAATTTCAAAAAATGAACATTTACGTTGGTAACTTAAACTGGAACATGACCAGTGAAGATCTTCAAGAATTATTTGCACCTTATGGTGAAGTAACTTCTGCAAAAATTGTAACAGACAAATTCAACAACAACCGTAGTAAAGGTTTTGGATTTGTTGAAATGAGCGATGATGATGCAGCTCGTACAGCTATCGCTGCTTTGCACGATACTGACATTCAAGACCGCAAAATTGTTGTAAACGAATCAACGCCACGTCCAGAAGGTGAAAGACGTCCAGGTGGCGGCGGTGGTGGCTTTAAGAAGCCAGGTGGATTTGGTGGTGGTGGAAACCGCAGTGGTGGCGGTGGATACGGCGGTGGTGGAAATCGCAGCGGTAGTGGTGGAAACGGCGGCGGATACAATCGTGACCGTGGTGGAAACAGCGGTGGCGGTTATAACAGATATTAATCTTAAAACCTCATTCATACAAAAAGGTGCTGCATTGCAGCACCTTTTTTATTGTTGATAATATTTCTTCTCTATATTATAAAAAATAAAAGAAGCATTTTTTTGAGTATCTAATTAAATATTTTCCAAAATATTCAAGCAAAAAAATGTCTATTGAAATATGCTGAGAATAAAAAATCGAATAATAAAAATTGAAATTTTTTGAAAGTAAATTTCTTAAAAAAACTTAAATTCTTTAAACAACTTCACTTGCAATTTGTTTGATGATAAAGTTGTTAAGATATTTTAAATAGTTTTTAATTCAGTGTTTCTTTGTGTTTCGGCAAATTGTAAACAATAGTTTATACTACACTTTACAAATACTCTATATTCGAGTTAATGGAAATTTTTTTCAGATGAAATTTCGAGCTTGGAGGTGTAAATCAAAAATTGAAAGAACTTAGGTATAAAAGCAATTCATTTAACAACACAGATTGTTGTAATTTTGCAACTAAATTTTATTAGTAATTATTCAAAATAAAACAAATGGAAAATAACGAAATGCAAGGAAAGTGTCCGTTTACAGGTACAGTTTCAAAACAAGCTGCGGGTGGCGGAAAAAAAAATAGTGATTGGTGGCCAAATCAATTAAAGTTGAACATTTTACGTCAAAATTCTACGCTATCTAATCCTATGGATAAAACTTTTAACTATGCTGAAGCATTTAAAAGTTTGGATTTAGATGCAGTAAAAAAAGATATTAAGGATTTAATGACCACTTCACAAGATTGGTGGCCTGCCGACTATGGTCATTATGGACCCATGTTTGTACGTATGGCATGGCATAGTGCTGGTACTTATAGAATACAGGATGGTAGAGGTGGTGGAGTTTCAGGATCTCAGCGTTTTGCTCCATTAAATAGCTGGCCAGATAATGCCAATTTAGATAAGGCTCGTTTGTTATTGTGGCCAATTAAACAAAAATATGGCAACAAACTTTCTTGGGCCGATTTGTTAATTCTAACAGGTAACTGTGCACTTGAGTCTATGGGTTTTAAAACCTTTGGTTTTGGTGGCGGAAGAGAAGATATTTGGGAGGCTGAAGAAGATATTTATTGGGGTTCTGAAAAAGAATGGTTGGGCGATGAAAGGTATACTGCTGATCGTGATTTGGAAAATCCCTTAGCTGCTGTACAAATGGGTTTAATTTATGTAAATCCGGAAGGACCGAATGGCAATCCTGACCCAATTGCTGCTGCTCGTGACATTAGAGAAACCTTTGGAAGAATGGCCATGAACGATGAAGAAACAGTTGCACTAATTGCAGGTGGACACACATTTGGTAAAAATCATGGTGCAGCAGATCCTAGTAAATATGTGGGCAAAGAACCTGCTGCTGCAGGTATTGAAGAACAAAGTAAAGGTTGGAAAAACTCTTTTGGTACTGGTAATGGTGAATTTACAATTACAAGTGGTTTAGAAGGTGCTTGGACAACAAATCCAACTAAATGGGATAATAACTTTTTTGAAAACTTATTTGAATATGAGTGGGAGTTAACTAAAAGTCCAGCAGGAGCTCATCAATGGAAGCCAAAAAACAATGCTGGTGCAGGAACTGTTCCTGATGCTCACAATGCAGAAAAAAGCCATGCTCCAACAATGTTAACTACAGATTTGGCCTTGAGATTAGATCCTGCATACGAAAAAATATCTAGGCGTTTTTATGAAAATCCAGATCAATTTGCAGATGCTTTTGCAAGAGCTTGGTATAAACTAACACACAGAGATATGGGACCAATTTCTCGTTACTTAGGTAAAGAAGTACCAAGTGAAATATTGGTTTGGCAAGATCCTATTCCTGTAGTTGCACATACTTTAATTAACGATGCAGAAATTACAGCATTAAAAAATACAATTCTATCATCAGGTTTAACAGTTGCAGAATTGGTAACTACAGCTTGGGCTTCAGCATCAACATTTCGTGGATCAGATAAACGTGGGGGAGCCAATGGTGCACGTTTACGTTTAGCACCACAAAAGTATTGGGCTGTAAACAATCCAACACAATTGTCTAAAGTGTTAGATGTGTTAACTGGTATTCAAACTACATTTAATAACACAGGTAAAACAGTTTCATTGGCTGACGTAATAGTACTTGCTGGATGTGCAGGGGTTGAAAAAGCTGCAAAAAATGCAGGATTCAATATTGCTGTTCCATTTACTCCTGGTAGAGGTGATGCCAATCAAGAACAAACAGATGTAGAATCTTTCTCAGTTTTAGAGCCAGCGGCCGATGGATTTAGAAACTATTTTAAATCTCGCTCAAATGCTTCTCAAGAAGAATTATTAATTGATAAGGCCCAACTTTTAACATTAACTGCTCCAGAAATGACAGTGCTTGTTGGTGG
>JAGOUF010000112.1 GCA_018061385.1 Chitinophagaceae bacterium
ACTCTTTTTGCAATAGTTGAATTAACCTTTCGGCCCTTGTAGTAATATCATTAATTTCTAGCAAAGCTTGCTTTTCATTCAACTCTGTGTTTTGATTGCTACTAACAAAATTGATTAAGAATGTAGGATTTTCAATATTTTTTAAAATGATAGAAGCCTCGGTTGGCAGGTTTGGCGACAGTTGAATAATTTGTGTAGCTAAATCTTTAATTGAAGAAATTAATGCAGCAAAATTTTCAGTATCTGGCTTTACGTCATCCTCTAATACTTTAATGTTTGCTTTAAAATATGGATCTTCACTAACTATATTTAATAGTTCAAATCTTTTCTTTCCTTGAATAATAATGGTAGTTCCACCATCGGGCATTTTAATTAATTTCACAATTTTAGCAACTGTTCCAATATTGCATAAATCGGCAACCGCTGGGTCTTCAATATTGCTATCTTTTTGTGCAACAACACCTATTAATTTATCTGCTTTATAAGCATCGTTTACAGCTTTAATGCTTTTATCTCTACCAACAGTAATTGGTAAAACAACACCCGGGAAAAGTACTGTATTGCGTAATGGTAAAATTGGTAATTCAGCAGGAACAACTAAATTTTTATCAGCTTCATTTTCAGTATCGCCAATAGGAATAATTGGCATAAAATCAGTTTCATCGTCTCCTAAAAAAACTTTCTGTTTGGTCATATTCAAATATTATAATAAGAAATCGTAATTATGGTAGAATGAACAATAAAACAATATTAATGCCATTGAAGTAAGTACAACACTTTTTGTACAAAATGGCATATTTTATATGCTTTTGTGTGTAATTGTTATGTAAATGAAGCAGTATTCAAAATATTTGGCAATAAAAAACCCTCCATAAGTGGAGGGCTTTTCTATAACAAGTTGTTGATTAAATTTTAAAGTGAGAAAACGCTTTATTCGCTTCAGCCATACGATGAACATCTTCTTTTTTCTTAAATGCAGCACCTTCGCCTTTTGCAGCAGCCATAATTTCGTTAGATAATTTATCGGCCATTGTTTTACCATTTCTTTCACGGCTGTAACGAATTAACCATTTCATGCTTAAAGAAATTTTTCTATCTGCACGAACTTCACTTGGAATTTGGAAAGTTGCTCCACCAATTCTACGGCTTCTAACTTCTACAGCTGGTGTAACGTTAGATAATGCTCTTTTCCAAATTTCATACCCATCTTCACCAGTGATTTTTGAAATTTTATCTACTGCATCGTAAAAAATATTGATTGCAGTACTTTTTTTACCATCCCACATTAGGTTGTTGATAAAACGAGTAACCATTTTATCGTTAAAACGACCATCTGGTGCTAAAGGTAATTTTTTGGCTTGTGCTTTACGCATTGTTGTAATTTTTAATGCTAAAACTGAATGTCTTCAAGTATTAAAACTTTACTCAGTTTTACAAATTGAATAATGATTATTTCTTAGCTTTTTCTTTTTTTGTTCCGTATTTACTGCGGCTTTGTTTTCTATCTTTTACGCCAGCAGTATCTAAACTACCACGTACAATATGATAACGTACACCTGGTAAATCTTTTACCCTTCCACCACGAATCAATACAATTGAGTGCTCTTGTAAGTTGTGACCCTCACCTGGAATATAGGCAATGACCTCAATTTTATTGGTTAAACGAACCTTAGCTACTTTACGTAAAGCTGAGTTTGGTTTTTTAGGGGTAGTTGTATAAACCCTTGTACATACTCCACGACGCTGAGGACATGCATCCAAAGCTCTTGATTTACTTTTTGCCCTGATGATTTCACGGCCTTTTCTTACTAACTGTTGTATTGTAGGCATTGTACCTGATTATTTTTTTTCGGACGGCAAAAGTATGAGCCTTCCAATTAAATTCCAAATTAAAAATACAAAAAAACTAAAAATTATATATTTATATGTAATAAAAGTGAGAAAAGCACCAAATACTTGCTTCACTTTAAGTGTAAAACTAAACTTTATACATCCAACCATGTGTATCAACAACTCTGCTATAACGAATATCGTTTAACCTAGTTTTTAATTCTGGTGCAATTTGCCAGCTATTTGTATCGAATTGCATTACATATTCTTGGTAACGTAATTCTTTAATTAATGAAATAGTTGCTGCTGTTCCTGTTCCAAAAACCTCTCGTAAAGAACCAGCTTTATGAAACTCAATCAATTCATCAATGGTTATTCTACGTTCAACAATTGTTAAACCCATTTCTTGCAAAACAGTAATGGCACTATCTCTTGTTATGCCAGCTAAAATAGTTCCTTGGTCTAACGATGGTGTTATAGCTGTATCACCAACAATAAAAAACACATTCATGGTACCCACTTCTTGTAAATACTTGTGCTCAAAAGCATCTGTCCACAATACTTGATCATAGCCTGCTTTTTTTGCCAATGCAGTAGCCAACATACTAGCACCATAATTGCCTGCATTTTTGCTAAAACCAACTCCACCTGGTGCAGCTCTTGTATATTTTTCTTCTACATAAATTTTCATTGGAGTATTGTAATAAGGCCCCGTAGGACTTAATAAAATCATGAACTTATACGTATCGGATGGTTTTACACCAATTACAGGATCGCTAGAAAACATAAATGGTCTTATGTATAAAGAATGATCGGCCATAGATGGAATCCAATTCTTATCAAGTTCTATCAACATTCTCATACCTTCCATAAAAATATCTTCTGGAACTGTAGGCATTTGCATACGTTCTGCAGAAATATTGAAACGTTGAAAATTATCGAACGGACGAAAAATAAATGCATTTCCACTTTCATCTTTGTAGGCTTTTATCCCTTCAAAAATGGCTTGTCCATAATGCAAAGCAGCAGTTGATGGCTCTAACAACAAAGGTTGATAAGGCTTAATTTCAACATTTTTCCATTCGCCATTTTCATAATCAGCTTCTAACATATGGTCGGTATAATACTTACCAAAAGGAATATTTTCTAACGTTAAATCTTTAAGCCTACTTGTTTCAGCTTTTGTTACTTGTATGTCTAATATTGCTGTCATAATAGAGGTATATTTGTTGCAAATAAAAGCAAAAATTTAAAAACTAACAACCGTTAATATTTTAACTAGTTATGAATTTTGAGACAAACCCTTTGCCACACTTTGTTATAGCCGAATTATATAAAAATAATTTAGTAGAAATAGAACACAATTTACCATTAGAAAAAGCAAAAACGCCCGAAAATACTAGCATTCAACCCACAACTTTACAAGAAAAGCCACTTCAATATTTAGGCGAAAATAAGAAAGAAATTACCATATTGGTAAAGGAAGAAAATGCTGTACATATTGGTGAAGAAAATTTGCAATTTTTAATGACTATTCTTGCTGCCTGCAAATTAAATATTGCAGATGTTGCTATTTTAAATACACAAAATCAACCTACCGATTTTGCAACTTTAAACAAAACGCTTCATTGCAAATATGTGTTGTTGTTTAATATAAATACGCAAGCAATTAACTTACCATTTTCTATTCCAAATTATCAAATTCAAGCTTACAACAATTGTTCATTTTTAATAGCCAATAGTTTACAAAGTATGTTGGGTAACAGCCAAGAAGCTAAAATTGAAAAGAGTAAACTTTGGGTTAGTTTAAAAACTATGTTTGGCGTATAACTTATAAATAAATTATTTTGAAAGCACTCATTTTTGCTACAAACAATCAACATAAAGTAGAAGAAATTAAACTGGTAATTGGCAATAAATTTCTTGTAAAAACTTTAAAAGAAGCAGGTATAGATATTGATATTCCTGAGCCATACGACACTTTACAAGAAAATGCATCTACAAAATCTGCTACCATTTTTAAGCTTACGCAAGAAAATTGTTTTAGTGAAGATACTGGCTTAGAGGTTGAAGCATTGAATGGAGAGCCAGGTGTAAAAAGTGCAAGATATGCTGGCGATGGTAAAAATTTTCAGGATAATGTTGACAAATTATTGTTCAATTTAACTAATATAACCAACAGAAAAGCCCAGTTTAGAACTGTAATTTCTTTAATACTCAATCAACAAGAATACTTTTTTGAAGGCATTTGCGAAGGAACTATTTTAACTGAACAAAAAGGAACAAGTGGCTTTGGTTACGACCCTATTTTTATACCTACAGGAAGCAGCAAAACCTTTGCTGAAATGAGTTTAGAAGAAAAAAATATTTTCAGCCACCGCAAAAAAGCAACCCAACAATTAATTGAGTTTCTTTCTCAAAATGGGAACAATATCTCCTAAAACAAGATTTTTTTTACCGTTGTGCAACCTTTTATAAAAAAGTTCGTTCTTTATTGTGTGTACAATTACACAATGAAAAACCAACCATCCAATATCTAAAAAATTAAATCAATGTTACACAACGCTGCAACCCCCCTTAGCAACGAATTGTTTCAAGAAAACTGGACTTCTCTTTTAAATGGTAGTTCAGAAATATCTGCTAAAATATCGTACCAAATGGTAGAAAAAGTAATTCCTCCAGCATATATGTGGGATAAAATTGTTAAACAATTAGATGCTGAAGATGGTGCATTGAAAGCCCCAACTGTAACTATATCAACAACAAAAGTTGTTGGTTTATTGATTATTGGAGCCTTAACTTTTATTGGTGCATGTTTATACTTGCTTTTATAATTTCTTAAATTGTTTATTTTGCACCAATGCAAAGAATAAAAATACAATTGCCCAATCGTTTTTCTTTTTCCACTAAAATTAAAATACGAATTACAGATTTAAATTATGGTGGCCATGTTGGCAACGATTCTTTTTTATCATTAATTCATGAAGCTCGCCAACAATACCTAAAACATTATGGTTTTAGTGAATTGGTTTTTGAAAATACAAGCTTAATTATGGCTGATGTTGGCTTAGAGTTTAAACATGAATTGAACTATGGAGATGTTGTAACCATTCATGTACAGGCTGCTGATTTTGATAAACTTGGCTTTGATATTTATTACTTATTAGAAATTGAACATCCTGAAAAAAACATAGTTGCAGGAAAAGCAAAAACAGGAATGTTGTGCTTTGATTATACCAATAAAAAGAAAGTTATGGTGCCACAAATTGCCATTGATAAACTCAGTATTTAAGTTAACTATTGATACAGAAAAAGCCACACATTGTGTGGCTTTTTCTGTATCAATTTGCATAATTACGACTATTTGTATTTATCGTATAAAACATCATATTCTTTGTATTTAGCATCAAAAGCATCATACGCTTTTACGTCTTTTCCTTTTACTTTTTCTCTCTTCCACATATAACTATTAGACAACCATTGTACCACATTTTTCATGATATTTTTTGTATTTCTATCACTAATATCAGCATCTTTATAAATGGTAAATGCTTTTTCTAACCAAATAATTGAGTTGTCTGCAGCATCCATTAATGGCTTTTCTAAAGCAGCATTTACACTTTTAATTGCATCTACTTGTTCTTTAAACTTAGCATCTTCGGCTGCCTTTTTCTTTGGATCTTTTACAACAGGTCTATTGCTGTTTAAATCTTGCAAAGCCCTTCTATTGTTGTTGTAACGCTCTTCATAAACACCAAATTCATTGTAATAAATTACACCAGCATTAAAGGCTGCAATGCCAGCTTTGTTGTCTTTATCGTAAGACTTTTTAAAAGCTTCTAAAGCTTTGTGTTCGTACCCAGCTTTGGTTAAACTATCTGCATCACTTTTTTCATCTCTACTTAAATCTGTAAACATTTGCCCAAACAATAAATATTTTCTAGCTGAAGTAGTGCCTGCAGCATTGTCTTTTTCATACAAGGCAATTTTTTGTTGAGTGGTCATATTTTTATTGATATAATCAAACTCATAATCGTCCCAATCTCCATCAGGATAAACTTCTTTGGCAATAGTTATATATTTATAAAACTTATCAGCATCCTTAATATTGGCAGCATGTACTAAAATATAAGTGTAAGCATCTTTATAATCAGCACCACCAATTTTCAGGTCAGCAAATTTTTCATAATACTTGCTAGCTTCAGCTTCTTTCTTTCCATTTTGAGCCGAATAAGCAGTATACAAAACAGAAATGGTATCTATTTTAGCTCCATTTTTACGTAAATCTTTTTTAATAATTACTTCACCTAAATAAGCTGCTGTGGCAAAAGTGTTATAGGCAGAATCCCATTGTTTTTCGTCAAAGAATTTTCTTCCTCCATTAAAGCTTGTTACATACATTAAGTCCAATGGTCTCCAACCAATTGTTACTTCAGAAATCATTTTATAGTCTGCATCCAATGCTTCGTACTTTTTAAAAGCTTCAAAAGCAATGTTTCCACAACCAGTATATTTAGTACGCCATTCTTCTTTAAAATAAAGTTCTGCATAAATTCTAGTTTGCAACAACCAACCTTCTGCTTTTGTTTGTGCAGCAGGATCAGTCATTGCTTTATCAATTTCTGTTTTAGCTTCTTCAACTTTATTTAAGATAAAAGCAGTGTTTGCTTTTTTAAAAAGCTTGTCTTGTGCATTTACCAAATTAAGACTAATTGCAAAAAGAGCCAGCATTAAAAACTTCTTCATACTTGAAATTTTAATTGTTGTTATCGTTATTTTCTGTTGTTTCATCAGTTGCAGTTGTATCGTTATTTTCTGCATCTGTAGAGTTTGTTTGTTCTAGATTTGTTTCTGAAGGCATTGCACTTGCGTCATCTACTGTTTCAATTACAACTTCTTCTTCTTGCTCTTCAATTTTAGAAATTGCTGCAATAGCATCTTCACCATCTACACGTATTAATGTTACACCTTGTGTGTTACGACCAGCAGTTTTAATATTTGCAATTGGTGTACGTAAAGTAATACCAGATTGACAAGTAATAATTAAATCTTCATTTTCGCTAACATCCATAATGCCTACCAATCTTCCTGTTTTTTCTGTAACATTAATTGTTTTAACACCTTTACCACCTCTATTGGTAATACGATATACGTCTACTCCATCTTCATCAACCAAAAGTGTTCTTTTACCAAACCCTTTTTCGCTTACAACCAATATAGTTTTAGATTTATCGTCTCTACTTACACAAACCATACCAACCACTTCGTCTGTTTCATCATCAACTTCAATACCTCTCACTCCAATTGCACCACGACCTGTTGGACGAACTTTTTCTTCTGGAAAACGAATGGCTCTTCCACTTCTTACAGCCATCATAATTTCACTATTCCCATCGGTTAATTTAGCTGCCAACAATTCATCGC